>JBMOPR010000693.1:0-7757 GCA_049323075.1 Pseudomonadota bacterium | reverse complement strand
ATTCGAATATATCGAAGTGGACTACAATCGGAACCGCCGACACAGCGCCAATGGCTATATCAGTCCGGAAGCGTTCGAGGCACAAAAAGCCGCTTAAGCTCGTGTCCGTCGTGACTGGGCAGGATCATGCCTACTCCCATGCCTATTCCTACACCTACATAAAAACGGCTGTAAGCAAGCAGTGGCGCGGGCTGCAGCAACATAGCTTGTCAACGAATCAGGCCCTTGGTTTAGCGTGGCGGGCTTGGTACTACCCATCTATCTAGCTACGTCCCCGGTGGATCACTGGTGAAAAATCCAGAGTGAAGCCGGGGAACCAAAAAAATGCCTGACCTGTACGTTATTACAGTGTCGGCGCAACCGCGTTAAAATGCCCAAATTGCCAAATGATTTCGATCAAATACGCGAGGTAAGCATGGGCAGTTTTAGCAGCGGTCGCGGATCTTACGCTTCAACAGGCACCGTCGAGCAAGCCCGGCGGATTGATATTCGCTACATGAAAAAACGCGGCCTGCTGCGCCCAGGCGTGAATGGCACGCTGAACTGGAATCGAGGCGGCACCCCCACAGGCGAAATCAGTTTCATCGCCAACGCTCACAACCTGGAACTGCGCTACCGCGTGCAAGAGGGTGGCGGCGACTGGGAAAACATAAGCCAGACCATCCAGCTTGCACTGACACCCTGCCACTACGGCGGCCAGCGCAAATGGCTGGTGTGCCCGCACTGCGCCCGCCGCGTGGTCATTCTATGTTTTGGCTCCAAGCGCTTCTATTGTCGCCACTGCCTGAAACTGGCCTATGGTTCACAGCGGGAGGACGGAATAGGCCGGATGTGCCGGGCGCGGGATAAACTGGCAAGCCAGATTTTTGAAGGCGACGGCCACACCCGCAAAAAAGGAATGCACCACCGCACCTTTGAAAAACAGATCGAGCGCTATTTCAATCTGGAATGGGATGTTGACCACCTGATTAGCGTGCGCTTGGGCGCGCTGACTGGCATACCTGTCCGGGGCTGGGATAGGGACTAACACCCGTCGGCTCAGTGCCTACTGGTTCAGCCGCCAACGCGGTGCGCATTTTCGGCGGGCTTGAATGTCATCTGCAGACCAAGCGCTTTGGCCACCTTCAAGATGGTGTCCAGACTAGGATTGCCTTCACCTGACAACGCCTTGTACAGCCCTTCTCGTGTCATGCCAGTATCGCGGGCCAACTGGCTCATGTTGCGGGCGCGGGCAACATCACCAAGAGCAGCGGCAATCAGTGCTGGATCGCCGTCTTCCGCTGCAGCTTCAAGGTATGCGGCAATATCTTCTTCGGTTTTCAGATAATCCGCTGTGTCGTAACGACTGAATTTCACGTCTGTCATGGTTCACTCCGTCCATTGCCGTGCAATGTTTTTTGCTAACGCTATATCCCGATCCTGGCTACCTTTGTCGCCACCACACAGCAACACTATCAGGACGGGGCCACGCTGCATGAAATAAACCCGGTAGCCGGGGCCGTAGTCGATTCGCAACTCAGAAACACCTTCACCAACGGGCTTTACATCACCTGGATTACCAAGACTCAGACGACGTATGCGCGTTTCGACCCGCGCCCTTGCGCGAGCGTCACGCAGATCATGCAGCCATCGATCAAATATGTCGGTTTTGATGATTTCAATCATGCCACGAATTGTTAACTATAGTTAACACCCTGTCAAACAGCCAACCTCATCCACCATGGAACTTGGCAGCCAATCCTAATTGGCAACCAATTGGCAACGAAAAGATCAAATTTCAGGCAACAAAAAAGCCGGTTAGTGTCTGCTAACCGGCTTTTCCTTGTAGAATCTGGTCGGGACGGAAGGATTTGAACCTTCGACCCCTTGCACCCCATGCAAGTGCGCTACCAAGCTGCGCTACGCCCCGAATTGTTTTCAATTCAAGATGTTAGAAACGATCAGACCCTTGATTGAGGTGGCAAATATTACAGGAAAAGAGACAAATAGCAAACGGTTTTTAGCCAACCGTTTGCTATCAGATCAGTGATCCTTGAGCACGAACAGAACATCTTCCAGCTCAGTGATCATCTGGCGGATGAGCTGGGACGATTTGGTGACGTCGTCACGAGCGTCTTCGCCCGACAGCTTCTGGCGAGCGCCACCGATGGTATAACCCTGATCGTACAGCAGACTGCGGATCTGCCGGATCATGATTACATCCTGACGCTGGTAGTAACGACGGTTGCCGCGACGCTTGACCGGCTTCAACTGGGTAAATTCCTGCTCCCAGTAACGCAAAACGTGGGGCTTCACGTCACAGAGTTCGCTCACTTCCCCAATCGTAAAATAGCGCTTGCCCGGTATGACTGGCAGTTCGTTATTGTTGCTTGGTTCCAGCATAGGCTTCCACTCGCTGCTTCAACTTCTGGCCTGGGCGGAAGGTCACCACGCGACGGGCGGAAATCGGAATTTCTTCTCCGGTCTTGGGATTCCGGCCGGGACGCTGCCGCTTGTTGCGCAGGTCGAAATTTCCGAAGCCCGACAGTTTCACATGCTCATTGGACTCAAGCGACGCACGAATCTCTTCGAAAAAGAGTTCGACCATTTCCTTGGCCTCTCGCTTGTTTAACCCAAGTTCCTCAAATAGCTTTTCAGCTAGATCAGCCTTGGTCAACGCACTCATGCCTATTCCCTCAATGTGACTTTGAAGTTCTCTCGCAGCGAGGCCACAATCCGGTCGATCACTGGATTGACGTCCTCATCCTGAAGCGTTCGGGACGGGTCCTGCAGGGTCACGCCGAAAGCAATGCTCTTTTTGCCCGCTTCCAGATTGGCCCCTTGGTACACGTCGAACAGCGCGAGGTCGGTCAATAAAACACCAGCCGATTCACGCACATTTTTCAGTATAGCCTGCGCAGAAATCTTTTCATCAACAATTACAGCTAAATCACGCCTAACTTCCGGATATTTCGACAATTCTTTGAACCGCGGCAAAATTCCCCGGCTCACGGGAGCCAAAACGAGTTCGAATAGGTAGATTTTGACCTGGATATCAAGGCTCTTCTGCAGCACCGGATGCAGGGCACCCACATGGCCGACCCGCTCACCGTGACGCAGAATCGCAGCCGTCTGCCCCGGGTGCAGAGCGACATGGCTGCCGGGCTCAAATACGTATTCTGCTGCTCCGCCGCTGAGGGCCAGCAAGGCTTCCACATCGCCCTTGATATCAAAGAAATCAACGGTCTGAGACTTGCCGAACCAGCTTTCCTCGCTCAGCGGGCCGCAGATCAGGCCTGCAATGCGCGAGGTCTGCTCCAGGCCATTCAGCGTGGTGAACGCGAGGCCGGATTCGAAAATGCGGATGCGGTTCTGCTGCCGGTTCAGGTTGTGGATCGCGGTTTTCAGCAATCCCGCCCAGAGTGTGGTGCGCATTTCCGACATGTCGGCGGAAATTGGATTGGCCAGGGACACAGACTTCTGTTCCGGCGTCAGCAGCTCGATGAATTTTTTGTCGACGAAGCTGTAGGTCACCACTTCCTGGTAATCGCGATCCACCAATACCTGCTTGAGAGAGGCCAGTGCCAGCGTGGTTTCACTGCGCGCAGGCGCAAAGGCTTCCAGTTGCGGCAAATGGGTGGGCAGCTTGTTATAGCCCCAGATGCGGCCCAGCTCTTCAATCAGATCCACCTCGATACGCACGTCGAAACGGTAGCTGGGGGGAACGATGTGCCAGCCGTCGGCGGTGGTCACCACGTCCATGCCCAGGCGCTCCAGGATTTCCTGCACGTCGGCGTCGGGAATGTCGAAACCCAGCACGCGCTTGATGCGTGCGCGGCGCAGCTGGATGGACGGCAGATGCGGCAGATCTTCAGTGCTGGCCACTTCAATCACCGGGCCAGCCTTGCCGCCCACAATACCCAGCAGCAATGCAGTCGCGCGTTCGATGGCCTTGCGCTGCAATTCGAAATCAACGCCGCGCTCGAAACGGTGCGAGGAATCCGTGTGCAAACCAAAGCCACGGGCCTTGCCGGCGATGGAAATCGGCTCGAAGAATGCGCTTTCCAGGAACAGGTCCACCGTATCGGAACTGACGCCGGAAGCCTCGCCGCCCATCACGCCGGCCAGCGCCAGCGGGCGGGCATGATCGGCAATCACCAGCGACTCTGGTGTCAGCGTGATTTCAGTGCCGTCCAGCAATTTCAGTTTTTCGCCGGGATGCGCCAGCCGCACCCGGATACCGCCTTTCAGCTGGTTCAGATCGAACGCATGCATGGGTTGACCCAGTTCCAGCAACACATAGTTGGTGACATCCACCACTGCGTCGATGGAGCGGATGTCGCTGCGACGCAGGCGCTCCACCATCCAGCCCGGCGTTGGCTTGTTCAGATCGACGCCGCGAATCACCCGTCCGACATAACGGGGGCAGTGGGATTTCGCCACCACATCCACGGGGAAAACATCCGTGATGGTCTGCTTCACTTCGGCGCAATTCACCTGGGTAACTTCGGCACGATTGAGCACGCCTACTTCCCGCGCGAGTCCGGCGATGCCCAGGCAATCGCCCCGGTTTGGGGTCAGATCCACTTCGATCGCCATGTCGTCGAGCTGCAGGTAATCGCGAATATCGACGCCCACTGGCGCATCGGCCGGCAGTTCCAGCAGGCCATCGGAGGCCTCGGCAAGCCCGAGCTCAGCCGCCGCGCATAACATGCCAAACGACTCGACACCACGCAGCTTGGCGCGTTTGATGGCGAAATTGCCCGGCAACACGGCGCCGATTTTGGCGCAGGGAACCTTGATGCCGGCACGGGCATTGGCGGCACCGCACACGATGGACAGTGTCTCGCCGGCGCCCACATTCACTGTGCACACCTGCAGTTTTTCCGCGTCGGGATGCCGCTCGGCGGACAGGATTTCCGCCACGACGACACCACTGAACTGCCCCGCCACCGGTTCGGCACTGTCCACTTCCAGCCCGGCCATGGTGAGCTGGGCCACCAGTTCCGCCGTGGTGATGGAAGGATTCACCCATTCACGAAGCCATTTTTCGCTGAAACGCATGTTGGTTCCCCTGAAATTCTGTGATCGACGCGTTGGAAGTGATTAACGAAACTGCCTGAGAAACTTCAGATCGTTCTCAAAGAACAAGCGCAGGTCGTTTACGCCATAACGCAGCATGGTGAGTCGCTCGACGCCCATGCCAAATGCAAAGCCGGTGAATTTTTCCGTATCGACACCGACATGCTCGAATACTTTTGGATGCACCATGCCGCAGCCCAGCACTTCCAGCCAGCCGGTGTGCTTGCAGACGCGGCAGCCCTTGCCGTTGCACATCACGCACTGGATATCCACTTCCGCCGACGGCTCGGTGAACGGGAAATAGGACGGGCGGAACCGCACATCCAGTTCCTTCTCGAAGAAATCCCGCAGGAAAATTGCCAGCATGCCTTTCAGATCGGCGAAGCTGATATTCGTGTCCACCAGCAGCCCCTCCACCTGGTGGAACATGGGCGTGTGCGTCAGATCGGAATCGCAACGGTAAACGCGGCCGGGGCAGATGATGCGATAGGGCGCACCGCCCTGCTCCATCACCCGCACCTGCACCGGCGAGGTGTGCGTGCGCAGCAACGTGGACGCATCAAAATAGAACGTGTCGTGCATCGCCCGCGCCGGGTGATGGGACGGAATATTGAGGGCTTCGAAATTGTGGTAGTCGTCTTCGATTTCCGGGCCTTCCACCACCTGGAAGCCCATGTTCGCGAAGAAAGATTCGATGCGCTGCAGGGTGCGCGTCACCGGATGCAGGCCGCCGACCGTGCGACGACGCCCCGGCAGGGTCACGTCCACACCTTCGCGGGCGAGTTGCTGATCCAGCGCGGCATTTTCCAGCAGCATCTGCCGTTCTTTCAGCGCCAGTTGCACGGCGTCTTTCGCGCGATTGATTTCGGCACCCGCTGCGGGGCGGTCTTCCGGCGCCAGCTTGCCGAGATTTTTCAGCTGGTCAGTAATTTCCCCTTTCTTGCCCAGATACTGCACCCGCACCTGGTCGAGCGCCTGCACGGACTCCGCCTGCGCCACCGCAGACAGTGCTTGCTGGAGAAGGGTTTGCAGATTTTCCATGAGTGATCCGCCAGTGTCAGTCACCAAAAAACAAAAAGGGGAAGAGCGCGAGCCCTTCCCCTATTCTATGCACGATTCATCACGTCGAGATGACGGCGAACCCGCTACGCTTAGCTGGACAGGCTGGCTTTTGCCTTTTCTGCTAATGCTGCAAAGGTAGCAAGATCGTGTACTGCGATGTCGGCCAGTACTTTACGATCGATTTCAATGGCAGCTTTTTTCAGGCCATTGATGAAGCGGCTGTAGGACATGCCGTTCATACGCGCGGCGGCGTTGATACGGACAATCCACAGCTGGCGGAACTGACGCTTGCGCTGACGGCGGTCGCGGTACGCATACTGTCCGGCGCGGGTAACGGCCTGCTTGGCTACGCGCAACACGCGGCTGCGTGCGCCGTAATAGCCTTTAGCGGCCTTCAGGATTTTCTTGTGGCGTCTTCTGGCGACTACGCCGCGTTTCATACGTGCCATGGTTCATTACCTCCAAAAAGTTCAATCAGACCGTTATACGTAGGGCATCATCCGAGCTACCAGAGCGACGTCAGACGCATGCACCATTCCCATGGGACGCAGTTGACGGATACGCTTGGAACTCTTCTTGGTCAGAATGTGACGTTTGAAGGCGTGTTTACGCTTGAAGCCGTTGGCGGTTTTCTTGAAACGCTTGGCCGCGCCACGGTTGGTTTTCATCTTAGGCATGTTCTGCTCCGCATTGTTTGCACAATGTTGTAAACGACAAGCAAGCCGGACGGCTTACTTTTTCTTTTTCGGTGTCAGCACCATGACCATCTGGCGACCTTCGATTTTCGCCGCCTGCTCTACCACCGCGAACTCCTCAAGATCGTTCTCGATACGACGCATCATTTCGAGACCGATATCCTGGTGAGCCATTTCGCGGCCACGGAAGCGCAGAGTCACTTTTGCTTTATCACCATCATCAAGGAACCGTTTCAGGTTGCGAAGTTTTACCTGGTAGTCCCCTTCCTCAGTTCCAGGGCGGATTTTGATCTCCTTCACCTGGGTCTGTTTTTGCTTCTTGCGGGCTTCAGTCTGGCGCTTCTTCTCTTCGAAGATATGCTTGCCGTAATCCATGATCCGGCAGACGGGTGGCTCGGCATCGGCGGCGATTTCGACCAAGTCGAGCTCCGCTTTTTCTGCCATTTCCAACGCCGCGGCGATGGCGACCACTCCCACCTGGGAACCGTCCGCGCCAATCAGACGTACCTCGCGGGAGGTGATTTCGTCATTGATGCGGTTCTTTCTGGATGTAGGTACGGGGCGTTTGCTGCGCTGCTTAATGGTGTGCTCCTCCGAGCCCGTTAATAAAAAAACAAGCGCTTCAATGCCTTGAAGTGCTTGATTTCAGAATTCCAGTTTGTCCCGGGCCAGGGCCCGGCCGGCCTGCTGGGCCGGAAGCCCCCAGATTCTATGACCAGACCGGGATTTTCTCAAGCGGCTGGACGGACTGAATCAGGGGGATTTGAAAGGCCGCACCCGTCGGTTCGGCTTTTCCGGTATCTGGTAGGCACGAATGGACTCGAACCATCGACCCCCACCATGTCAAGGTGGTGCTCTAACCAACTGAGCTACGTGCCTGCAAAGTGCTGCCTGTCATGCCTGACAGACAGGCGCGCAAAAATACCACCGGGTTTGGCT
>JBMOPR010000692.1:0-7785 GCA_049323075.1 Pseudomonadota bacterium | reverse complement strand
TGGGCGGCGCGCTGGTTGCCCGCAACCTGACAAGGCCACTGCGCATGCTGGCGGAACTGGCGGCGGAAATTGCCGCCGGCCATTACCGGCGCGACGTGCAGGTGAGCCGCAATGTGCGCGAAATCGGCGATCTGATGAGCGCGTTCAACACCATGCAGGCAGACCTGAGCGAACGGGAGGCGCGCATCATCTACCAGGCGCATCACGATCCCCTGACCGGCCTGATCAATCGCCAGCACGTACTCACGCTGCTGGATGACATGCTGCAGCAACCGGACGCGCCCGCACTGCTGGTGGCCTGCCTGAACATTCTGGATTTCCGTATCGTCAACGATACCTTCGGCCACAATGTGGGTGACAGCTGCCTGAAACAGATCAGCACGCGGCTTCAGGAACTGGGCGGTGAACAGCATCTGGCCGCCCGCCTGGGGGGCGACGAATTTCTTTTCATCGCACCGCAAAAGGAAATGGCCACCACTGCCAACAATATCCTGACGGCGTTGCAGCAGCCTTATTCCAGCCACGAGCTGGACATCAATCTGCATTTTTCCATGGGCGTGGCCGCCAGCCCGCAGGACGCGCGCAGCGCCAATGCGCTGGTCAACAAGGCGAGCATCGCACTGGATCTGTCACGGCGGCAACGCCAGGGCATTGTCTATTACGAACGCAAGATGGAAGAGGCTTACCTGAAGCGGCTGACGATGCTGGCAGACCTGAAGGCGGCAATCCAGGCCAACGATGGCCAGCTGAAAATGTATTATCAGCCGAAAGTCTGCGCGCGCACCCTGACCGTCTCGCGCTTCGAAGCACTGATTCGCTGGATACACCCCCACCACGGCTTTGTTCCGCCCGACCAGTTCATTCCGCTGGCGGAACAGGCAGGCCTGATCAATGCGCTGACGGAGTGGGTGGTGGGAGCCGTTATCCGGCAGATAAGCGACTGGCAGCAGCAGGATTTCACTGCCCAGGTGGCGGTGAATCTGTCAGCGCAGGATCTGTCGCGCGAGCAATTGCTGGAGCACGTCAACAACCTGTTGCAGCGCCACGGCGTAGCGGCCAGCGCGCTGTCATTCGAAATTACTGAAAGCGAACTGATGCGCGATGCGAAAGCGGCGATCCAGTTGCTGGAAAAATTCCGCGGCCAGGGTTTTCATCTGGCCATTGACGATTTCGGCACCGGCTATTCATCCCTGTCGCAACTGAAAAACATGCCGGTGACGGAACTGAAAATCGACCGCAGCTTCGTGATGCAGCTCGACACCCTGGAAGACGACCAGATCATCGTCAAATCCACCATCGACCTCGCCCACAGTTTCAGTCTGGAAATCGTGGCCGAAGGCGTGGAAAACCATGCGGCCCTGCAATTGCTGCAGCAATGGGGCATCGACTGGATTCAGGGCTACTACTTCAGCCGCCCCCTGCCCGCTGGCGAAGTGCTGCCCTGGGTTCTGCAGTTCACCGCCAGCCAGGTCATCAGCGCCACCCGCTAAAGCCACTGTTGATCCTGGCCACCGCCTATACTCAAAACGAATCCACCTCCCTCCACGGAGCAATACCATGGCGAAATGCAAGGGAATTGCCACGCTGCTGCTGTGCGCACCGGCAGCGCTGGCCTGGGCCGGCAGCGGCAAATTGCAGGAAACGGCAGGCGTCACCCAGATCGAAGGCAGCAGCGGCGGCGGCCTGGTGCCCTGGGCCACCCTGGCCGGCTATGACAGCCGCGAGGAAACGGCGGCCAGCGTGTTCGCCACCCGTGTCAGCACCGACGATTACCGCCTGCATTCCTGGGGCGGCGCTTTCAGCTGGCACGACCGCGTTGAACTGTCTGCCACGCACCAGACCTTCGATCTCACCGCCACTGCATTTGAAATCAGCCAGAACGTACTGGGCGCGAAAGTGCGCGTTTACGGCGATGTAATTTATTCGCGCTGGCCCCAGCTGAGCATCGGCGTACAGTACAAGGAACTGCTGGATACCACGCTGGCAGAAGCGGTGGGCGCGAAGGATTTCGACAACGGCACGGATGTTTATCTGGCCGCCACCAAGGCACATCTGGGCGCGCTGTTCGGCTACAACCTGGTGTGGGATCTGACGCTGCGCGGCACCAAAGCCAACCAGTTCGGCTTGCTGGGTTTCGGCGGCGACCAGAACGACAGCTACGAAATCATGGGCGAGGGATCGCTGGCGATTCTGTTCAGCCGCTCGCTGGCACTGGGCGTGGAATACCGGCAGAAACCCGACAATCTGGGCTTTGCAGAGGAAGAAGACGCAGCGGATATTTTTGTCGCCTACATTCCCAACAAACAGTTCAATCTCACCGTCGCCTGGGTGGATCTGGGCTCCATCGCCGGTTCCGACCAGCAGACCGGACCCTACGTTTCCCTCACCGGATATCTGTGGTGACCGCCATGAAAATCATTTCCTGCCTGTTACTGGGTACACTGCTTACACTGGCCGGCTGCCAGAGTCTGAATGCCTCCGCCACACTGTACGACGAACTGGGCGGCATGCCGGTGATCGAAAAAATCACCGACAACTTCATCAACGAAATCAGTTTCGATCAGCAGATCGCGGCGCATTTCAGGGAAACCAAGATTGAGCGTTTCCGGGAAAAGCTGATCGAACAGTTGTGCAATGTCAGCGATGGCCCCTGCAAATACACGGGCGACAGCATGCTGGACGTGCACCAGAAAATGAATATCACCGAAGGCGAATTCAACCGCACCGTGGATCTGCTGATCAATGCGATGAATCAGGCCGGCGTCGCGCACCGCACGCAGAACAAACTGATTGCGCGGCTGGCGCCGATGCGGCCGGACATCATCTATCACTGAGCCATCATTTCTGGCCTGTAAAGTCGCGGATCAGAAATCCACGCCCGGTTGTGCCTTCACGCCGGCCTGGAACGCGTGCTTGATATCGCGGATCTCGCTCACCGTGTCCGCCAGTTCAATCAGTTCGGGGCTGGCGGCACGGCCGGTGATGATCACCGTCTGCAGCGGCGGACGGTTGCGAATCGCCTCCAGCACCTCCTGCGTGTCCAGATAGTTGTACTTCAGCATGTAGGTCAGTTCGTCCAGCACCACCAGGTTCAGGCTGGCATCCTGCAGCATCAGCCGAGACTGCTCCCATGCCGCATCGGCGGCCTTCTTGTCCGCATCCCAGTTCTGGGTATTCCAGGTGAAGCCGGTAGCCATGGCGTGATAGCGCAGATTCGGCGTGTGCTGCTGCAGATACAGCACCTCGCCGCTAGACTGGGTACCCTTGATGTACTGCACCACCCCCACCTGATGGCCATGACCCAGGGCGCGAAACAGGGTGCCGAAGGCCGAGGTGGACTTGCCCTTGCCATTGCCAGTGATCACGATAAAAATTCCGCGCACTTCCTGTGCCTTTTCGATACCGGCATCCACCACCGCTTTCTTGCGCTGCATGCGCTCGTTATGACGTTCTTTCTTGTCCTGGTCCATTGTGGCCGCTCCCGGTTGATGGCGAAGAAAAATCGCCGGTAGTGTACCGGAAAAATTCGGCCGTCATGGAACGGTTTACAGATTCCCGCGACGGCGCCACGCCATCCAGCAGCCCAGCACGGTGACAGTCGCCACCAGCAGGGCCGCCAGCGCCATCACTGCATCGCGCACATTCTTGCCGGCCGCATCCAGCCAGTGATATTTGTGCAGGAAGCCGAAGCTGAAACCTTCATAACGGTCGCGATCGCGCAGCACGGCGGCCACCGCTCCAGTGGCCGGCTCCCAATAAACGGTGGCGTGATCGGCGGAAGCGAAGGTCACCTTCAACACCGGCAGCCGCTTGTTGAGGAAACCGTACTCGCCTTCGAATACGGTGATGGTGGCGACGTTGGCGGCGGGAACGTCCGGCGACTGCCCCAACGCGTTGCGTGCCGCGGCCACGGCAGCCGCATTCAGATCAGACTTGTTGCCTTCCTCAGCCTGCACGTCGGTCAGGGCAAACTGGCTGCGGGAACTTTGATGTTCACTGTGATCATGTTCCTGCATCATGCCCGGCCTGGGCGCGACGAGACGGCATGGGCGCTCATTGCATCCCACCAGCACAGCAGCCGGATCAGCGCCGAACAGTTCGGCTGCGGACACATTTTCCAGCGCCGCCACTGGCCATGCCGGCAACGGTTCCAGCTGACGGGCAACCGCCGTTGGTTCATGCAACAGATGCCAGGCACCGGAAAACGCAAACAGCAACGCGAACAGACTGATGCCAAGCCCCAGGCTGCGATGCCACACCTGCAAGGTTGTCTGTGTACGCCGCGCCAGCCGGTCTTTTTTCCACAACAATCCATACAGAAGCAGCCCTCCGAGCGCGACAGTCGATGCCAGCACCAGCAACGTCACCATCAGCACTGTCACTGCCCAGTGCTGCGGCAAGCCTTCCCATTTGTGCAGAAAATTGAAAAGCGCGCTGTTGAACCGTTTGGTGTCATCCACCATGGCCGCCAGCCGCGCCGGCGCCGTTTCCACATACACGGAAAGGTGATCGTCACCGTTGAAATCCACCCGCCACACGGGCAGCAGGCGGTTGATCCACAGATAGTCGTCATCAAACCGGGTGACCCTGACCAGATTCAACACCTGATCGGCGCTGCGGCCGGAAAAATGCAGCGCCAGATCCCGCGCATGCCGCATCTCCCCTTCCGGATTCAATGCGCCGGATTCGACATCCACATACAGCGGTGCGCCCATCTGCGCCGGACTGATCTGGTAGTAGTGACGCGCATTGATCTGCACCAGCCGCACCGTGCGCGCTTCATCAACGCCCGCACGCAGCAGGGCCATCACCGGTGTCAATGCAACATCCGGCAGAGGATCAACCAGTGGTGCAGCCATCTGCACCGGTTGCGGATTCAGCCGCGTCATCAGTGGATGCAACACGCCCGACAGCGTCCAGGCGAGCACTGGCAACGCGATCAGAATGCCCAGCCGCCGATGCCAGCGGAACAACAGGGGAAGCAGATTCATGCCGCATCAAATCCCGTAATGGTACTGAAAACCCAGCACCAGCGTGCGCGGATCACCGGGCGTGTAGCTGTTCTGCAAATCCGGATTGAATGTGCCGCTGCGATAACTGCTCGACGCCGAATGGGCGTAATCCACGTCCGCCAGATTCAGCGCCTGGCCGTAGACCTCCCATTCCGCCTGCTGCCAGCGCGCGCGCAAATGCCCCAGGATATGGCCCTTGTAGCGCACCGTGTTCAGGTCATTCATCCAGTAGGCACCGATGTGCTGCACTTCCGGCGACAGCGTGAAATGATCCGACAGCTGCAGGTCCACTCCCGCCAGCGCACTATTTTCCGGCGCGCTGGCGATGTCGTTGCCGCTGTAATCTTCGGTTGCACTGGGCTGGTAATCCTCGTAGACATGTTGCGCATGGGTGTAGCTGGCGTAACCCTTTACGTTTTCCAGCAGCTGCCAGTTGCCACCCAGCTCGATGCCCTGATGCTGCGTCGCACTGGCGTTACGGTTTTCCCGGATCAGGGTCGGCGTCGTCTGCACCGTATAACTCACAATTTCATCCTCGCCTTCCAGACGGTACAGCGTGATTTCCAGCTGCCCCCGCTCAGTCCAGCGCCGGCGAAAACCCAGATCCACATTGCGGAAGGTGGATTCGCGCAGATCAGGCACATCCAGCGACGAATACAGTTGCGACACTTCAGGCGGCACAAAGCCCTGGCTCAGGTTGAGAAACAGCTCGGCATCCTGGCCCAGTTCGCGCGCAATACCAAGACGCGGCGACACATGGGAGAATTCGCGAATCTCGTCCGGCGCGCCGGTGGAGGATGACGGCGCCAGATGATTGTCGAAGTCGTAGCGGATTTTGTCGTAGCGACCACCCAGCACCACGGTGGTCAGGTCCAGCGGTTTGATTTCACCCTGAAAATACACGGATGGATTGTCGATCAGCGCATCGTAGCGCCGGCGTTTGCTGGTCACCGTATAGGAAACGTAACGCAACTCCGTATCGCGCAGCACCGACAGATTATCCTCGCTGTAATCATTTTTCGTGCGATCCCAGCCGGCACCCAGAATCATCCGCGCATCCATGAAACCCAGCGCGCGATTGAACTGCGAATCGAAACCGTAAGAAGTGTAGGAATTGTCGTTCTGGCGGCCGTTGGTGGTGCAGGTCTCCGCCGGCGGCGTGGGCTGGCAACTGCCCAGCTGGTAACTGGGAATCTGGCCGTGGGAATTATCCCGCCAGAACAGCGTCGCGCGGGTGCTGGTGTCCGCATCCCACCCGGTTTCCAGGCTGCTGCTGATGCGCGAATTGATATCGGTGCGTTCGGTAAATGTCTGGTAGCTTTTTTCCGGATTGCTTTGGTAATCGCTTTCGCCCAGGGTTCCGCTCATGTCGGTGTACAGGTTGGTGTAGCTGCCCACGGTTTTCACCAGCGAATAATCCGACAGCACATAATCCACCCGCGCGCTCAGCGAATCCTTGTCGCCGTCGCCGTACTCGCGCCAGCCGTCATTCACTACACTGCGATAATAGGAAAGCCGCGCGCCCAGATCACCTTCCGTGCCACTGGCGCCCACATCCACCCGGCCATAACCCTGATCGCTGCCGCGCAGTCCGGCCCAGGCTTCCGGCGTCAGGCTGGGCGCAGCCGACAGAAAATTCACCGCGCCACCCACCGCATTGCTGCCATACAGCGACGACGTGGGGCCGCGCATCACTTCCACGCTGTCCACACCGGCAAGATTGATTTCGTTGAGCGCGTTGTGATTGAACACACCCAGCGGACGAATCGGAATATTGTCTTCCAGATACTGATACAGGGCGCTGGTGGTGATGGGCTGGCGGATGCTCATGCTGTGCTGTTCGTTGCCCAGATCCACCATGTGCACGCCGGGCACGCGGTCGATCACATCGCTGATCAGGCGCGGCTTGCTGTCGGTGATGGCATCATTTTCCAGCCGGGAGATGGCCGCCGGCGTTTCGCCCAGACCGGTGGCAGTACGTGAAGCCGTCACCACCACGGCTTCCAGTTCCGGCGTTGCTGCCTGTGTCACCGCAACGTCCTCTGCCTGAGCGCCCTGCACACCCACGCAGATCAAACCACCCACCACAACTCCGCGCCATCCCGCCACTGCGGCGCGACTCCGAATCACTGCCATCCTGCCCGTCCCCACTGCAAAACGAAAGGCAGGATCTTAATGATTCAAACACTTGCGCGGGATGTGGCATATTGTCGCACCCGGTGGCCGCGCGGCAACGCTCAGTGCAATCCCCGGCGCGACCACCGGCACGGGCGATACGGCAGATTCAAAAAGCGCCCGATCAATTGTTCGCGCAGGTTTTCATCTTCCAGACACGACAACAATTCCGACGCACAGGCCGCATCCTCGGTGCAGGAAAAGCAGTTCAGGCAATCCCCCGCCATTTGCAGCGCATAGCGCGATTCGCACAGATGCCCCATGTGCTGCAGCACGTTGGCCAGGTAAATCGCCGACAAGGTGACCTGCGCCATGGCGTCGGCGCGCACCTGGGCATTCTTCGCCAGCCGGATCTTGGCCAGATCGAATGCGCTGCCAACGAACGACGCCGCCTTGCTCCAGTCGCCGCAGTCATAGCAGACGCCGGCGGAATGCATCCAGGCATTCCACTGTTCCATCAGGTGTTCATCCGGTTGCTGGTCGTAAATCCGTTCGTGCTTGAAGCAGAGAAATCGCATGGGAACCTCCTTGGCTGGATTCTTTTAAATGATAATGATTATCATTTAAAATGCAACCACGAGTTATCCGCTTTTTTCAG
>JBMOPR010000691.1:0-7832 GCA_049323075.1 Pseudomonadota bacterium | reverse complement strand
CACACTGGTCACCGATGCCACGTACTGTGGATACACCGACGCCACGTAGCGCGAGGTGGGGCCGCCGTGACTGTGGCCGATGATGTTCACTTTCTCCGCGCCGGTGGTGGCCAGGATGGCTTCGATTTGGCGCGCCGCCTGTTCCCCGCGCACTTCCGTCTGGTTGAAGGCGGATACCTGTATCACGTATACCTCAGCGCCGCCGGCCCGTAGTTGCGCAGGAATCCGGTACCAGTAATTGATGCCCAGAATGTCGTCGAAGCCTGCCATGCCGTGCAGCAGCACGATGGGATAGCGGGTGCGGGTGTAGTCATCGGCAAGACTGTTTGCAGTGAAAATGGGTAAGGTGAACAACAGGATGGCCAGGGCGTACTGCGCGGCTCGTCCCGGAAACCCTGTCGGTGGTTTCCGGTAAATCATGGATGGTTCCCTCTGCGATTATTGTTTTTGTACTGCAGCCGTCGGGATTGCTGGCGGACTCTTCCAGCGTAGTTCGTTGTGGCGGCCAGGCTATGGCCGAGTACGACAGTTTCTTGACTTTAGTGACAGGCAATAGAGGTGGCCGGCAGCGGAGCACCCGGCGATTGCGCTTCAGGCGGGATGCACCGGTGGCGGATAGATGTGGGTGAAGCTGTCCAGCGCGATGAACTCTTCCGTGTTGACCGGGCCGGCCTTGCTGTCCGGTTGCAGCACACCCAGGGTGAAGGCAATGCCGGCGTTTTTCGCCGAGCGCAGCACCGCCAGGCTGTCGTCGATCAGCAGGGTGCGGGTGCGGTCGTAATGCAGCACTTCCTCCAGCCGGGTCCAGAAATGCGGGTCTTCCTTGGGCAGGCCCAGATCGTGGGAACTGATCAGGGTGTCCAGATGCAGATCCAGCGGCACATGTTGCAGTTTCAGTTCCAGGCTGCCGCGATGGGCATTGGTGACCAGCACGGCCCGCCGCCCCGACGCCTTCACTTTTTCCAGGAATTCCAGCGCGTACGGCCGGGCGCCGATATGGTGGGTGACATCTTCCTTCAGTTTCACGATGTCGAGCCCGGTCTGCCGCGACCAGAAATCCAGGCAATACCAGTTCAGAGTGCCGCGATGGGCGCTGAATTCGGCGAACAGTTTTGTTTTGGCAGCGTCGAGGCTAAGATGGTTTGCTTCGGCATACTTTTGCGGCAGGTAGTGCAGCCAGAAATGGTTGTCGAAATACAGGTCCAGCAGTGTGCCATCCATGTCCAGCAACACGGTGTCGATGGCGTCCCAGTGAATCATCACGCACTACCCTTGAATTCTTGAACAAACCATACGGAAAAACAGGAATGCCGGAAAAACCTAGCATCTTGAGTCATGACATTGTGGCACAGAGCCGCCTGTTTGGCATCGAACGGCTGGAGCTGCGGTTCAGCAACGGCGAGGAGCGCGTGTACGAACGGCTGCGCTCGCCCCGGATTCCGGCGGTGCTGGTGGTGGCGCTGAAAGACGACGACACCGTGATCCTGATCCGTGAATATGCCTGTGGCACCGACGATTACCAGCTCAGCCTGCCCAAGGGCGCGTTCGATCATCACGGCGAGCATGTGTTCGAGGCCGCCAACCGCGAGCTGATGGAAGAAGCCGGCTATGGTGCCAACAAATTTACCGAGCTGAAGCGCCTGTCGCTGTCGCCCAGTTACATGGGGCACATGATTCACATCGTGCTGGCGGAAGATCTGTACGAGAAACGCCTGCCCGGTGACGAGCCGGAACCGATCGAGGTGTTTGAACACAAGCTGGAGGACATCGACAGCCTGCTGGCGGCAGAGGATTTCACCGAGGCCCGCGCCCTGGCGGCGCTTTATATGGTGCGCGACATCGTGCGAGCACGCCGACAACAACGAGGACAATCATGACAACCGAAGAAGACAAGTGGCTGTCCATCAGCATCGAAGTCATGTTCAAACTGGGTGCATTGCTGTTGCTGCTGATCTGGTGCTTCCTCATTCTGGAACCGTTCCTGATCATGATCGTGTGGGGCACCATCATCGCGGTGGCCAGCTATCCCACGTACGACAAGCTGCGGCATCGCTTCCAGCTGACGGATAACGTGGCGGCGGTGCTGATGGGCGGGCTGCTGGTCACCGCCATCATTGTGCCGGTGCTGATGATTTCCGACATCGTGATCGATGGCTCCAAACAGTTGCTGGCGCAGCTCAAGCAGGGTGACGCGACGTTGACGCTGCCGCTGTTGCCTGAAAGCGTGAAGCAATGGCCGGTAGTGGGACCCAAACTCTGGGACTTGTGGAGCAACGCCACCCACAACGTGATGAAAACCCTGGCGCAGTTCCAGCCGCAGTTAAAGGCGGCGGGCAAGACGCTGCTGGGAGCGGCCGGCGGTGTTTCCATTGCGATTCTGCAGTTCATTTTCTCGATAGTCGTGGCGGGTGTGCTGCTGGCGAATTCCGAGGCTGGCAGCAAGCTGGCGCGCCGGTTGAGCCGACGCCTGGTGGGCCGTGACGGTGTCGACATCATCGGTCTGGTGAGTGCCACCATCCGCAGTGTGACCCGGGGCATTCTGGGTGTCGCGTTCATCCAGGCGCTGCTGGCCGGTATCGGTTTCGCGGTGATGGGCGTGCCGATGGCGGGGCTGCTGACACTGTTGTGTCTGATTCTGTGTATCGTGCAGCTGGGCACCTTGCTGGTGGCAGCCCCGGTGGTGATCTATGTGTTTTCCGTATCGGACACTGTGCCCGCCGTGATTTTTACCGTGTACATGCTGATCGTCGGCGTGATCGACAACGTGCTGAAACCGATTCTGTTGGGGCGCGGTGTGAAAGTGCCCATGCTGGTGATTTTCGTGGGCGCCATTGGCGGTTTCCTGGCAGCGGGCATCATCGGCCTGTTTGTGGGGGCCGTGTTCCTGGTGCTGGGGTATCAATTGGGCGTGGAGTGGCTGAAGACCACCGAGCGCAGAGCGCTGGAAGCGGCGCGCGAGGAACGGGAGAAATCGGCATGAGCCTGGCGTTGAACCGCGAATTGCTGCAACAGGTGCTGGACATTGCGGTGGCAGCCGGCGATGCCATCCGCACCATTTATGAACATCCGGACAAGGTGGCGGTGATCACCAAGTCCGACGATTCGCCAGTCACCGCCGCCGACCATGCGGCCCACGCCATCATTGTCGAGCGCCTGACGCGCCTGACGCCAGCGATTCCGGTGCTGTCGGAGGAATCCGACATGCCGACCTTCGAGGTGCGGCGCCAGTGGAGCCGTTACTGGCTGGTGGACCCGCTGGATGGCACCAAGGAATTCATCGAAGGCAGCGGCGAATTCACCGTGAACATTGCCCTGATCGAACAGCATCAGCCGGTGCTGGGCGTGGTGACGGTGCCGGTGAAGGATATGGCCTATGTGGCGGCCAAAGGCACCGGTGCGTTCCGGATCGATCAGGGTCAGTGGCAGCCGATCCGGGTGCGGCCGGTGCCGGACAAGCGGCTGGCCATCGTAGGAAGTCGGCGTCACGGTGCGGAGAAACTGCAGCCGGTGCTGACGCGGATTGAAAACAGCGGATTCCAGGTGGCGATGGCCAACATGGGCAGCTCGCTGAAATTCTGCCTGATCGCCGAGGGCAAGGCGGATTGCTATCCGCGGCTGGGGCCTACGTCAGAGTGGGATACGGCGGCGGCGCAGGCCGTGCTGCTGGAGGCGGGTGGCTGCGTGGTGGACACGAAATTCGTGCCGTTGCAGTACAACCGCAAGGAATCCCTGCTGAATCCGGAGTTTCTGGCGCTGGGGGACCCGGCGTTCGACTGGCCCCGTTATCTGCAGATCGGGTAAGGCCCCCGCCCTCAGCGCGGATGGTCCTGGGGCGCATTGCCGTTGCTGCCGCCGTTGCCGGGACCATTGCGCGTGCGCCAGTTGCGGTAGCGCATGTGTACGCCCCGCGTCAGGGCCTGGGAATAGTCTTCCAGCAGGTCCACCCCCACCAGCACCGCCACCACCACGAATGACAGCTTGATCGCACTGAAGATATTCCCCACCGCGATGCATACCCCCACGGCCGCCAGGGCCCAGATGGTGGCGGCAGAGGTTACACCGATCACCATGCCATCCCGGGCCAGCATGACGCCGGCCCCCAGAAAACCAATGCCGGTGATGACCTGGCCGATGATCCGGGACGGGTCTGACACTTCATTGCTGACGTGATTGGACGAGGCAATGAACACGTAGGTGCCCAGCACGATCAGTGCTGAGGTGCGGATGCCCACGGGCTTGCCCCGCAGTTGCCGTTCCAGGCCAATGATCAGGCCGCACAGCAGGGATACCCCGATCGAGGGCCAGTCATAGGGGTCGATATTCAGGGTTGCGCTTAAATCCACAGTGCGGCTCCGCTGTTCTGTTATTTTCTCAGTATAAGCAGGCTTTGCCCGGTCGGCAGGATTTGCCGTGGCTTCCTGCAGGGTGCCGGTCCACCCGGCTGGCGCGGTTATCAGTAACGACCAATAATTTGATCATTCTGATCAATGTTCACGCATTGAAACAATGGTATTCATATGTCTCAACCACCCCTCCTATCAACCAGATACAGGCGGAGTTTCCGAATGTCGTCCATTGATGTTACCCAGCCCGATAGCCCAAACGGCTCCGTCCCGATCCAGCAGCAGTGGCCGGCGCCGCTGAGCGCCCGCGAATGGGACCGGCTTTTCCCGGGGGGCATGGACGGTGTGGGGGTGATGGGCGGTGCCGCCAACGTGATCATGCAGCTGGCGCGGCTGCCTGTCGGGCATGGCGTGGCGGACAGCAAGGTGGAAAGCGGCGCCCTGTTCAAGCATCCGATCAAGCGTGCCCGCACCACGTTTACCTATCTGGCGGTGGCCATGATGGGGACTACCGAGGAAAAGCTGGCCTACCGCAAGGCGGTTAACAAGTCTCATGCACAGGTGCGTTCTGCCGAGGGCGACAAGGTGCAGTACAATGCGTTTGATCCCGAATTGCAGCTATGGGTAGCAGCCTGCCTGTACTGGGGCTTCATGGACACCTACGGCAAGCTGCACGGCGAACCGGACCGGGCCCGGCTGGCGGAGTTCTACCGTCTGGCTGAACCGCTGGGCACCACCTTGCAGGTGCGCCCGGGCATGTGGCCGGCGGATCTGGAAGCGTTCGAGCGTTACTGGCAGGCCGGCCTGGACAAGCTGCAGATCGATGACAAGGTGCGGATCTTCCTGACCCGTCTGGTGGATCTGAAATTCCTGCATCCGCTGATCAGCAGGCCGGTGGGCCCCTTCCACCGTTTTCTGACCACCGGCTTCCTGCCGCCATCGGTGCGCGAGCAGATGCGCCTGGATTGGGATGCGGGCAAGCAACAGTCCTTCGAGCGCTTCCTGGGCATCGTGGGCCGTGTCAACGCGCTGATGCCGCGCATCGTGCGCCAGTTTCCGTTCAATCTGGTGATGTGGGATTTCCGTCGTCGCCTGCGCAAGGGGTTGCCGCTGGTGTGACAGCCGCTGGGCGCCAGGCGCGCCGCGGCGCGGGATTCGCGTTCGGGTATGATCGGGACTATTCTGGTAGCCAGCGTCTGATGGTCTGGTATCCAACGTCTGGCGGTAGTTGTCTCACCGATAACAAGAACGAAGGAGTCCCGTGCGATGGATCTGTATTTTTCCTACATTTCGACCTATTCCCAAAAAGTCCTGCTGGGGTTGTACGAAAAAAACGTTGCCTTCACACCCCACCTGGTGGATCTCACCAGCCAGGAGGAGCGGGCGCGCTTTCGTGAATTCTATCCGTTCGGCAAGGTGCCCCTGCTGGTGCGCGACGACGGCCGCATGATTCCTGAATCCAGCATCATTCTGGAATACCTTGATCAGACGTTCCCCCAAAGCCCGCGGCTGATTCCGGCGGATCAGGAAGATGCACGCCAGGTGCGCCTGCTGGACCGCATGTGCGATCTGTACCTGAATGATCCGGTAGTCAGCCTGATTCTGGAAAGCTGGAAACCGGAAGCGCAGCAGGACAGCGAGGTAATGGACAAGGCGGCGGAACGGATCGGCCTGATGTACCGCTTTCTGGGCGACCATCTGAGCGGGCGGGATTTTCTGGCGGGTAACCAGTTCACCATGGCGGACTGCGCTGCGATCCCACCGCTGTATTTCGCCAAGGCGTTTGCCGATTTTTCCTCGGTGGGGCAGTTGCAGGGTTATTGGGAACGGGTGTCGCAGCGGCCGGCGGTGGTGCGCATGTGGCGCGAGGCGGAACCTTTCGTGCGCGCGCTGATGGGCGAATGAAGGCCGGATGGGTGAACGGAAACGGAGTGAAGCCCGCTAAATGTTGTATTCCACCTGCAGGTTGCTGACCGTGATATTGCCCGCGCTGCCGGACACGAATGCCACCGGTGCCGGCGCAGCGGTACCACTGCCGAAATGCCCGTTGAGGCCTGCCGCCAGATCGATCTGAATTCCTTCCTCCGCGTTGCCGCTGCTGCTGGCGCCGACGTTGTTCACCTGTACGGACAGTCCCGCCATTCCATTTTCATTTGCTCCTGCCGCACTCAACATTGCCATCAGTTGCAGCGTGCGCACGGCTTTGCCTGGGCCGGCGCCGGTGGTGAACTGCACGTGGCCTGGCGCGTTTTGCCCCAGCCAGAATAAACGGCCCTGCTTCACGGTGAGACGCAGCCAGCAGGGCCCGCTGTCGAGCAGCAGTGGCGCGATGCTGGCGACGGCCCACTGGCGCACACCTGTCTGATTCAGTTGCAATTGGGTTTGTGCCAGTACGGCGCCGGCGGGGGAATCCTGGTTGTCGCGCAGAATGTGTAGCGTGGCCAGCACGCTGTCGGTGAGCGGCAGCAGTGCCAGCAGCAGGTGTTGCAGCTGCAGTGGCGTGGCGTTGTCGACGCGGTGTGATACGGTGCTGCCCTCTGTCAGGTCGATGCCGGTGTGGCCGTTCAGGCTGGCGCTGCCCGCGATGCCGTTCAGCGCGAAGCCGGGCTTCAGATTGTTGGTGACCTGGAATTGGGCGCGGGTGATCTGGCTGTTGGCCGGCAGGCCGAGTGTCAGCGACTGGGCGGTAACCGTGCCGCCGGCAAATTTCAGCGTGTGTTTGACATCGAGTGCATCGAAGCGATTGCGCAGCAGGTGGTACTGCAGGTTCAGCGCAGTGAGGCGCAGGCGTGCGGGGGTGTCGCTTTCGAAGGCAATCGGCAGGTATAGATACGTCGGCAGCGGTGGTGGCGGTGGGTCGGATTTTTCCCGTTCGGCGAAATAGCGGTCGAATTTTTGCTGCAGTTGTTGCAGTGCGGACTGGCGTGATGGTTCGTCGGCAAAAAATGTCACCGGTAGCTGGGCTTGTTCGCCGGGCTGCTGCCACAGGCTCAGCAGGGTTGCGCTGGCGTCCGGCGTGGTGTCGATCTCGCCCAGCAGAATGCGCGGGCCGGTGGGCAGGCTGCGCAGAAGAATGTTCTTGATGCCGTGACTGGCCACAATGGCGTTTGCCTGGGCTTGCGCCTGGATGTTGTCGATCTGGGTTGCGGTGGTGCCGCTGCCGGCGGATTTCGCCATCATGATTTTTTTAGCACCACCGGCTTTCTGTATTTCCTGCTGCGGGTTCTTGATGGACAGAAACGGTGCCACCTTGCGCAGCGCAAAATCCTGGCCGATAAATTCGCCGGGCAGCGTGCTGTTGGCGTTGCCGCTGAGCGTGGCCTT
This sequence comes from Pseudomonadota bacterium, assembly GCA_049323075.1. Lineage (GTDB taxonomy): Bacteria > Pseudomonadota > Gammaproteobacteria > Pseudomonadales > Ketobacteraceae > Ch67. The sequence continues at coordinate 165 of JBMOPR010000691.1, read as the reverse complement.
GTCGCTGACGGCATCACCGTCCAGCCGCAGCACTGCCACACCGCGCACGTCGTTGGTATTCACCGCCACCACGCGCCAGGGATGAACCAGATGCACCTTGACCAGTGTCGGCGTCGTGCTGCCGTTTTCCTTTTCCGCTGTCCAGTCTTTTGTCTGAAAGACCTT
>JBMOPR010000690.1:0-7848 GCA_049323075.1 Pseudomonadota bacterium | reverse complement strand
CATGCCAGTGCCGCCAGCGACGGCCTGCCGCCCTGGCTGAAAGTGATTGGCAGCGTGGCGCTGGTGGTCATCGGTGGGCGCTATCTGTTGCGGCCGGTGTTCCGCATCGTCGCCCGCACCGGTCTGCCGGAAGTGTCCACCGCCACCGCGCTGCTGGTGGTGGCCGGCACTGCCTGGCTGATGGAAGCGGCCGGCGTGTCGATGGCGCTGGGCTCATTTCTGGCGGGTCTGCTGCTGGCGGATTCGGAATACCGCCACGAACTGGAAGCGCAGATCCAGCCATTCAAGGGCCTTTTGCTGGGTTTGTTTTTCATGAGTGTGGGCATGAGCGCCGACCTGAATCTGCTGGTGCAGGAGCCGCTGCAGATACTGGGGCTGACCTGCCTGCTGATTGCACTGAAGTTGCCAGTGCTCTATGCCGTCGCCTGCTTCAACGGCGGTCTGAACAGGCGTGCCGCATTTCAGCTGGGGCTGCTGCTGGCGGGCGGCGGCGAATTTGCCTTCGTGGTGTTCAAGCTGGCGCAGAACCAGGGCCTGTGGGACGCCGCGTTCAACAACCGGCTGGTGCTGTGCATCACCCTGTCCATGGCGCTGACACCACTTCTGCTGCTGGCCGCCGGGCGCTGGCTGAAACCCGAACCTGTGCTCGCGCGCAAACCGCCACCGGAATACGAACAGATCGACGATCACAAACCCCGCGTGGTAGTGGCCGGCATGGGACGGATGGGGCAGATCATTACCCGTATCCTGCGCGCGCAGGGCGTGCCGTTCGTCGCACTGGACACCTCGGTGGACAGTATCGATCTGGTGCGCAGCCTGGGCTCTTTCCCGATTTATTACGGCGATCCACTGCGGCCGGACATTCTGCGCGCCGCCGGCGTGGCCGACGCAGAATTCTTCATTGTGGCCACCGACGATCCCGAAACCAATATCCAGACCGCGCGGCAGGTGCGCGAGCTGTTCCCCCACATCAAGATCATCGCGCGCGCCCGCAACCGCCGTCATGTGTTCCACCTGATGGACAGCAATGCCACGCCGGTGCGGGAAACGTTTTTTTCCAGCATGGAAATGAGCCGGCTGGTGCTGCTGGGACTGGGATTGACGGAAGAACAGGTGCAGGCGCGCCTGCGACGCTTCCAGCGTCACGATGAGAACGTGCTGAAACAGCAGTACAAGGTGCACGGGGATCAGGATGCGGTGATGCAGTCCGCCCGCGAGGCCCGCGCAGAGCTGGAAACCCTGTTCGAGGGGGATTTGCTGGAGGACAAGGCGGCAGCCCCGTCCTCCTCCTAGATCAATCCCCATCGCCAGGACCATCGCTGTCCAGCAGATCGTTCTCGCAAACAAAGGTCATTGAGTTGTCAGTCACCGTCATGTTGGGTGCGGCACCGATTTTCCGGGCCAGCCAATAGATGCGGTGATTGCCCGCCTGGATATGCATGCCATTGGGACCGCGCAGCGTGCAGGTGGAACTCACTTCTTCCGTTCTCTGCGCAGCGGCATCGTGTTCCACCTGCCGCTCGCAGGGATTGTCCACCACCGGATTGGGATTATCGATGGTCAGCACGAAGCGGTAGTTATTGTTGTTGCCGTTGTTTGGATTTTCCGAATCCGCGCTTCCCGTGGCAACACAGTAGGAATCCGATTGCAGCTGGAAAAATTCCGAGGTCAGGATGGTCCAGGCGGCATTCGAATTCACGATGCGGTTCACATTGGTTTCATCACCTCCCACCCCCTGATCGGCGAATGCGCAGAGAGAAGCGAACATCAGCGGCAGAGCGACGGGCGCGGTCAGTTTGATATTTTTCATGGCATCTTCCTCGTTAGAAGATCAGCGAACGTAGCGGAAGCATTCCGCGAGCCCTCCGCAGACAACTGCGCAAAGCGTGAGATTTCCCGAGGAATACCGTTATGTTTTAAGTGACGTGTTGGCGTCAGGGACAGGCTACAAAAAGCGGAGGTTGCGCGCGCCCCCGCGAATGGGGCCCCCTGAACAAGGGGGATGCAGTGAGGGTAATACCTGTTGTCATTGCCGGCTGCTGGATCCTGGAGGCCCTGATCATGCTACCGATTGGGTTCTACACCCATCCCAGTCTGCCGATACCGACCAGGCACTCGGGTTATATCAACACCGAGGACAATCAATAAGCGAGATTTCAAATCACGCCCTACTCCGCCCAGCGCTCTTTAATTTCCAGAATGGCCGGCAATTGCTGCTGCAACAGATTCACCAGCTGCGGATCGAAATGCTTGCCGCTCTGCTGGCGGATGTGCTCCAGCGCCTGCTCCACCGGCCAGGCGTCCTTGTAGGGGCGCTTGCTGGTGAGGGCGTCGAACACATCTGCCAGTGCCACGATGCGCGCCTCTACCGGAATGTCCTCGCCTTTCAACCCGTGAGGATAGCCGCTGCCATCCCATTTTTCGTGGTGGTACAGCGCCACCGACCGCGCCAGTTCCAGCAGCTGTGAATCGCTTTCTCCCAGAATCTCGGCGCCGATCAGCGGATGCCGCTTCATCATCGTGAATTCCTCGTCGGTGAGCTTGCCCGGTTTCAGCATGATGCTGTCGGGAATGCCGATCTTGCCGATGTCGTGCATGGGCGCGGCGTTGAGCAGATCCTCGGCCATGTCGGCGGAAAAGCCCCAGGCCAGCGCCAGCACGCGGGAATAGTGGCTCATGCGCATCACGTGCAGGCCGGTTTCGTTGTCCTTGTATTCAGCAGCACGGCCCAGGCGCTGGATGATCTGCAGACGGGTGCGCTTGAGTTCGTCCGCCTGCACCAGCGACAGATGGGTTTTCACCCGCGCCCGCACAATGGCGGGCACCACGGGCTTGCTGATGTAATCCACGCCGCCCACGGCAAATCCGGTGGTTTCATCCACCGCCTCTTTCAGCGCGGTGACGAAGATCACCGGAATACGCGCGGTGACAGGAGCGGATTTCAGCCGCTGGCAGGCTTCGAAACCGGTCATGCCCGGCATCATCACATCCAGCAGAATCAGCCCCGGCAGTTCCCGCGTGGCCAGGGCGATGGCGTCGTCGCCACTTTTCGCAAATACCAGGCGGTAGTCGTCCTGCAGGATCTGCTTCAGCACTTTCAGGTTGGTGGGCTCGTCGTCCGCCACCAGGATTTTGGGGCGCTGTTCCTGTCGGGGCAGCAGGGACTGGGTCATGGTCATATCACCGTTGCTGTGAGCGGTTGCATCAGAGTTCAGACTGCAATTGATCCAGCGCCGTCAGCGCCAGATCGAAATCAAAATTGTTGAAGGCGTCGGAAATGCGCTGCACCGGACCGGACAGGTGCACGGGCCGCAGCCGGATCAGGTCCGCCAGGGCCAGATCGTCCCACTCGCTGGCGGCAGCGGCCCGGCGCAGCCGATCCAGCGCCGTCGCAAATGCCCGCGGGTCCGGACTTGGGGTGACGACCGCTTCCGGCGGCTGCAATTGCCGCAACAGCGTGGCCAGCTCGGCACCAAACCGCGGCAGGGCCTGGGCCAGCCGGTCCACGGCATCGGCGCAGGCATCCATTTCACGGCTGTGGGCGGCCCGTTCCAGTTGTGCCAGCGGCTCCACCAGCCCGTCGATGGACAGATTGGCGGCCACCCCCCTGGCACCATGAGCGCGCTGGGCCAGGGACGCGTAATCCTGCTGGTGCTGCAGCGAATCCAGATCCAGCGCCAGACGGCCATAGTGGATGGCGAAGGTGGTCAGCTCGCGGATATACAGCGCGGCATCGTCCCAGCGTTTCAGGCCCTGCTCCCAGTTCAGCACGCTGTTAACGGCACGGGCGGCGGCGCGGGGGGCCGGAGTCGGCAGGGCAATGCCCAGCACCCGGGCAATTTCGCGGTTCAAACTGTCCAGATCCACTGGTTTGCTGGAAAAACCGTCCATGCCGGCGTCGCGGGCTGCCAGCTTGTCCTCGTCCAGCACACTGGCGGTCAGGGCGATGATCGCACTGGGGCGCTCGCCCTGCTGCCGCTGCCAGTCGCGGATGCGGCGTGCCGCCGCCAGGCCATCCAGACGCGGCATCTGCATGTCCATCAGGATCAAATCGAAGCGTTGCTGCTGCACCTTTTCCAGCGCCTCCAGGCCATCGTGCGCCAGGCTGACCTGGTGCCCCGCCTTGCCCAGCAGCAAGCTCAGCAGATCCAGGTTCTGCTGGATGTCATCCACCGCCAGCACCTGCAGTGCCGGCAGCCGCACGCTGCTGGTGCCGGCGCCCGCTTCGGCCCTGCGGCCGGGTGGCAACGGCAGGCAGAACTCGAAACAGCTGCCCTTGCCCGGGGTGCTGTGGACACGAATCCAGCCGCCCATCAGTTCCACCAGCTGTTTGCTGATGGTGGTGCCCAGGCCGGTGCCGCCGAAGCGCCGGCTCATGGAGGCATCGGCCTGGGTGAAGGGTTCGAAAATCGATTCCAGCCGGTCCGGTGCAATGCCAATGCCGGTGTCGGTAACGCGGAACAGCAGAAAACCCGGCCGCTCGGGCCGCACATCCAGATCCACCTTGCCCTGCTCGGTGAACTTGATCGCGTTGCCGACGATGTTGGTGAGCACCTGGCGGATGCGGTCTGGCGCGCCCACGAAATGATCCGCCAGCTGCGGATGCAGATTCAGGTTCAGCGCCAGCCCCTTGCGCCGCGCCTGCATGCCCAGCGTGGACAGCACCGCGTCCAGCAGTTCCGGCAGCGAGAAATCCAGGGATTCCAGCACCAGCTTGCCCTTCTCCAGCTTGGCGCTGTCGAGAATGTCGTTCAGCAGATGCAGCAATGAGCGCGCCGCACTGCTGATGATGGACAGGTGGCGATGCTGCTCGGGATTCAGCGCGGTGCCCATCAGTACATCGCTGAAGCCGATGATGGCGTTCATGGGCGTGCGGATCTCGTGGCTCATGTTGGCGAGAAACGCGCTGCGTGCGGCGGCCGCCTGCTCTGCCCGTTCCTTCGCCTGGAACAGTTCCTGCTCCATTTCCTTGCGCCGGGTGATGTCCATCAGGAAGCCGTCCAGCCACTGCGGTTTGCCCTGTTCGTCGAACACGCAGCTGCCGGTGTCGAGTATCCAGCGCACGCGGCCGTCGCGGTGGCGAATGCGGTATTCCAGGTGAAACGGGGTCAGGTACTGATCCAGATTCTGCACCAGCACCTGATCCTCGGGGATCACCAGATCGGCGTAACTGCGGGGTGGATCGGGCAGCTGGAAATCCGCCGGTGGGTAACCGGTAATGGCGTCGATGGCATCGCTGACGAAAATCATGGGCCAGCGCTCATCCAGCAGGCAGCGGTAGGCGGCGCCCGGAATATTGCTGACCAGGGAACGCAGCTTGGCCTCGTTTTCCGTCAGGGCCTGCTCCATCGCCACCCGCGCGCTGATGTCGGTGACGAAACCGACAAACCAGTCTTCCTGCGGCAAACGCACATGACCGATGGCCAGCCGCATCGGGAACTGGCGGCCGTCCTTGCGCACCCCTTCCACCTCGCGTCCCGCGCCGATGATGTGGGCAACACCCGTTTTCAGGTAATTCGCCAGGTAACCGTCGTGATTTCTGCGAAAGGGCTCGGGCATCAGCATGCTGACGTTGCGGCCCATCAGTTCGTCGCTGCACCAGCCGAAAATCTGCTCCGCCGCGTGGTTCACCCCCATGATGTGGCCGCGGGTGTTGATGGTGACGATGCCGTCCACTGCGGTGTCCAGGATCGCCCTCAGCCGCCCTTCGTTGGCGCGGGATGTCTGGCTCAGTTCGCGGTATTTCAGCAGCAGGTCCACTGCCACCACCAGGCTGGTGATCATGACGGTGGTGAACGCCACGCCGATGGCCAGGATCAGGGGCTGCGAGGTACCCTCCTCCAGTTCCAGCCCCGGCGGCGGCACAAAGCGGGCGGCGGCCATGCCGGTGTAGTGCATCGCGGCAATCGCGAATCCCATCACAGCACCGCTGAGCAGGTCCAGCCGCAGGGGCGACAGATTTCCGCCCAGCCGGCGCAGACCGAAACGGATCCACAGGGCCAGCACGGCCAGCACCACCGCCACCAGGATCGACAGGGCAAAAATGCCGGGGTCGTAGCGCAGCGCCGGCGCCATCACCATGGCCGCCATGCCCAGATAATGCATGGTGCCGATACCCGCGCCCATCAGCACACCGCCCACCGCCAGTTCCCGCACGCTGATCCGGGGCCGGCTGTTCAGACTCAGCGCCACCCAGGATGCTGCCACGCTGGGCAGCATCGACAGCAGGGTCAGGCCGGGCTGGTAGGTGACCGGCGTACACAGATCGAACGCCAGCATGCCGATGAAATGCATCGACCACACACCGCCCCCCAGCGCCACGCTGCCCGCCAGCAGAATCGGCAGCCGGCGCGACCGGGCCTGCTGGGCCTGGGTTGCAATATGCAGCGCCATGCCCGAGGTAAACATGGCAATGATCACCGACAGCGCCACCAGCCAGGATTCGTAGCGGCCATAGATCAGAAGACTGTCATCGGGGTATGAAAAGAAATGGCTCAGCCAGGACATGCCCTTCCCCGGAGTAATGGAATTTCAGCGCGAGACCTATTACAGGTATAGCTGACGGACCCGCGGTCCGCGCCCCTGATGGCACGCCTGGACAACCCCGTGAATTTTTCCGGTTTGGCGGCAGCACAAGCTCGCTTATCGTCCAGACCTGACTATCCCTATACTGCGCGCCCAATCCCGGACCGCCATTGGAGCCCTGTCCATGCTTCGCCCCACCTTCGTGCCCGCACTGCTCGGCGCGGCCATCGCCCTGAGCCTGACCCCGCCCGTCCACGCCGACCAGACCGCCGTCATGAGCGTCACCCTTACAGCCAGCGGCGAGGACTCCACGAAATCCCAGGGTGAATGGAGCAAGGGCAGCTTCCGCTACCAGGCCAAGTTCGCCATTCCCCTGCAGACCGACGGCACTCCCGGCAGCGTCAACATGTACGACCCGGACTACGCGCAAAAGGCGATGGCCCAGGCCCAGCGCGACATGGAAAAAATCCAGAACGCCATGCAGGGGAAATTCTCGGACGAGGAGGAAACCGCGCCGGACGAACGCTACCTGATGTACATCGGCCAGATGGATTGCGGCGCCAGCGTCGAAATTCACGTGCAGGAAAAAGTGGAAGGCGCCTATGCGGATGTGGGCGGTATGCAACCCTACACCCAGACGTTCAACGCGCACTCCAACGGCACCAAGGATGAACTGAACATGCTGTGCGTGGGCAACAACAGCGTGCTGGATGTGAAAGACAACGTGCTGTACCGCAGCAACATCGGATTTCCCGGCGTGATCGGCCACTATGTTTTCAGCGAAGCCAATCGCGGCAACAGCCAGGACAACAAGAACGCCCAGCACAACGCACTGCCGCCAATTCTCAGCGAATACCTGTTCAACACCCTGCGCGTGGCGCCGGCAAAAGGCACGAAGAAAACGACCCTCACCCCCACCGAACCGGTGCTGACCCGGGTGGGACCTTACGGCGGCTACCAGGGCAAAGTGGATGTGGAAATCAGCTGGGATTTTGTGCAGCAAAAATAATCCACTAAAACCCGCCCGCATCAGGCACACTGGACATTGCAAGCATCCCGCCTTTACCGAGGATAATCGCCATGCACATCCGGGTAGGTTACGAATTACGGTATGAATGCCCGCAGCCCACGCCCATGCTGCTCACCCTTAACCTGCACTACACCCGCGCGTCTGACATTCTCGTTCCTGATCACATCGTCACGAATCCTTCTGTGCCCATCACCGCTTACCGCGACAATTTCGGCAACTGGTGCAGCCGCATCGTCGCGCCGCCGGGTGAGATCTTCATTTCCACCAACGCCCTGGTGAAAGACAGCGGCCTG
>JBMOPR010000689.1:0-7853 GCA_049323075.1 Pseudomonadota bacterium | reverse complement strand
GGTTGGTTCATGAGATGGGCGACACGCAGCAGCCCGTTGAGGCGAGACCTGTCTATATATCCTTGTTTTGCGTATCCTGACCGGGCGTTATAAACAGCAACTTGGCCTTCTTCGCGACCTTGGCTGTGTGCCAGGTGGCTTTTGGCACCACAACATATTCACCTTGCCTGGACAACACAACGTCCTCGACAGCGCCGCCCCTGTCAAGCTGCATCACGGCGCTTCCCGTCAGCAATACAACAATCTCATCACCGTGAGGATGAATTTCCCAGCTGGGCCAGTCGGAACTGAATTCGAAGCAGGAAACCAACTCGTGGCCGACGAAGTCACCGAAGTCCTTGTCCAGCGTTGCAAAGAGATCCGGGGAATACCTGACGACCGTCGCATTCTTGTCCGGATCAAGTACGACAAAATCCTTTTCGATATCGTAACACGTCATGTATGAACCCCTCACCATTCACGCCATTCTTCCGTGACATCGCTCGCATCCGTTCTGAGGCCCGCATTGGCAGCCGCTGATATGATCAGCTCGCAAATCTGCTCCCGCTGATCCGTTTCAATCAGGCCGTGATCACATGCAGCATTCAATTCATTCAGGGCCATGACGGCGCCCTGAACCACTCGCATGATTTTCCTGGATTGACCGTAAATCGCTGGCGACAGCACATCCTCCAGAAACTGTTCAAGGATGATTGCACACCGGTCCACGTCCTCCTCGGAATAGTCCGCATCCGGTTCATCATCCCCGCCGGACTCAAGGTAATCCATCATGCCATCCAGGATTTGTCCCTTCAGCACTACAAATTCTTCTGGAATATTGGCTGACACCTTACCGACCTCACATGGAAGAAGCTACTGGCAATTGGTCCCTGCGGCCTGCACCTGATGCCTGGCCTGCTCAAGATTGTTTTGCGCCCTGGGATTATTGCCATCCAGCTCCACCGCCTTCTGGAACATGGCCACAGCATCGCAGGAATGATTGCGCTGCAGCAGAAAATGCCCATACGCATTGTAAACAGTACCGTCCCGCAGCGGCTGGGAAGGCTCCAGCTGAATGGTCTTTTCATAGGCCGAGCGGGCGGCCGCATCATCGCCCGATGCCGCATAGGCCAAAGCGAGATTATACCAGCCCAGATAAAATTCAGGTTTCGCCGCCAGCACTTCATTGATCATCACGATGGATCTGGCGTAGTCCTTCTTTTCCTTTCGCAATTTGCGGGCTTCTGAAAAGGTCCGGTACTCCTGCTCCGTCAGCATCGCACCCGTCTTGTCCAGAAGCGCTTCGTATTGCACCAGCTGCTTCGATGTATAGTCATCGCGGACACGCTGGGAATCACCCAACGCCTTTATCGCGCTTGTGGGTGCGCGGACGCCTCGCTGGACAGCGAAAAGTCGCACGTCCGCTTCAGCGACTGATTTATTGATCCTGATCAGGCTGTAATAGCGATAGGTTCCGTTCTTCGCATCAAACACAATATGGCTGTCAACATCTTCGGCCGACTTCGTCAGCGACGGCACAAGATCATCAACGTCCAGCGCTTTGTCACCCGATGCAGTGAACCTTTCGGCCAGAAAACGGGTTGCGTTCTGGATGGCGTGCTCCCTGGAACTTGCCTTGGCATCCTTGAGGGTGGCACTGTCCGCTATGCCGACAAAATACAGGTTTCTGGAATCGTCCGGCACGGTACCGATCCACGCGGGCACATCCTCCCCCGCATAGGCAGCGGACAGAAAGCCAAATCCGGACTCGAGCACACTGGCTATCTGGTCCGGTGGCGGCTCCTGCAATCGCTTGAAATCCGCATACAGTGCGCCAAACGTCTTGAGCGGTACCGGCTTGTCTTCGTCCTTGACCATCTCATAGTCACGCCGTGCCCTTTCCATGTTGCGGATAATGGACTGCACCTTGCTGATTGACTTGTCCAGCGTCCGGTAATCATTCCAGCCCACCAGATTGATAAACCCGGTCGTGACGGTGACCACCAACCCGCAGATCACGGTGATAATCTTCACCGATTTGAAACTGAAGTTCTGAATGGCCGCCGACACCGCTCCCAGCGCCAGGACCAGAAACGCCAGCGACACTTCAATCATCCACAATCGTTTCCACTGCTCTAGCTGCTCCCTGCATTCCTTCAGAATCTCATTGAAGTACGCCTGGGTAGTGGCATCCACCAAGGTGTCAGCCTGTACCGTGCCGGAAAGCGCAGCGGTCAACAGCATCAGTCCGAAAGTAATCGCTGGAACCCGTTTTTTCATTTTTTATTGTCTCCTTTGATGCTGGATTGGGAATCTTCCGGCAGGCAAAGCGGCAGATAGACATCTGTGATCATCTCGCCTTCCTGTATCTGCGGGCCAACATTGACATAGTGAAAAATAACCGGAAGGTCTGCCGCCTGTTCACCACTGGCGGGTAACCATTGTTCATACAAATACGCTGCGGCCTCCACCTGTTCGCGCGAGCCAAAATGCCTGGCTTTCGCGCAACGGCAAGCGGGAATGACTTTGGCAATCACGCCATGGTTATTGGGCTGAACATCGTCTTCAACCGAAATACAAAGATCGACCCGGTATTCTGCCGGTGCGACCTTGCGTGGGTCATTGTAGTGAAGCCCATAGCTGCGGTGCCGGGGTGAAGACGGAATTGCATTCTCGATGCGCCACTGAACCAGTCGCCTGACCGATTCGTGTTCACGCCAGGGCGGCCCCCGGTGCTCCAATACCGCAACCCGCGTTTGCGGAAATTGCACAATTTCAACATCCATAGCTTGTTTCCAACGTAAGTTGCCTGTGCTGACTCCTGTTCCGCCCCACCTTACCCGACGTGGAACCGACTGACATGATGCATGGCAAACTTTTCAACACACGGATTGCCCCAGCTCCACTACTGCGTGCCAACGTCCAGCAGGCCAACCTGCGGCCCGGGATCTGCAATCCGCAGGCAGGCATCGATGAAAAAATCCGGATGGAACACTGTTTCAAAGATGGCACTGTTTACCATGAAACATGACGCCCTTTCCATAACAGGGCTCGTCCAAGCGCACTACGAACAGGATCATGGCGCTTGTACAAAAAGCGAACACAAAAGTCCCAGCTTCGTCCTGACTGCCTGATCCGAAGTTGAAAGAAGCCTGGCCCTGAATACCAGCGAAAAGGGGACTGATGTCACCTTGCCGCAGAAATGGCCTTTGACCGGAACCGTATCAACAACACGGCCACCAGCTTTCGCACCTCTTCAAGAACAAGCACAGACGCGGCCACACCGATGGCGATCCCCCAATCCGCGGGCGTCATGCCACCCACCCCAAAGGCTGCCTTTGCTGGAGGCCAGTGCACGGCCACAACCTGAAGTACAACAACACCTGCAAGCGACGTCCACAACATCCTGTTGTCGAACAGGTGTGGATTGATCGAGGAGTCGTTCTCGTTGCGCGCATTGAACACATTGAATACCTGGAACAGCACAAACGTGGTGAAGGCCAGCGTCAGCGCGCGCTGCTCGGTGCCAGTCTGCAACCCGACATACAGCACTGTCAGCGTGCCGACCATCATCACGATCCCGTAAGCGATGATCTTCGCCAGCCGGGAAAACGGCAGGATGGGCTCCGCACGACGGCGCGGCAGCTCAGACATGATGCCCGGACGCGCTGCATCAAGTGCGAGCGAGATCGCCGGAGGACCGTCCATAATGATTGCAACCCAGAGAATCTGAATCGGCGTGAAGGGCTCCGGCAAGCCAGCCAGAGGCGCGAAGAAGACCGTGAGAATTGCACCGATGGTGGTCGACAGCTGGAAGCGGACGAACTTCAGAATGTTATCGTAGAGCGTACGCCCGCGTCGCACAGCGTGCACAATGGTGGCGAAGTTGTCATCGACCAGCACCATGGTGGCGGCTTCCTTGGCCACTGCCGTGCCGGTGATTCCCATGGCCACACCGATATCGGCACCCTTGAGGGCGGGCGCATCATTGACACCGTCGCCCGTCATGGCGACAACGTGTCCTTTTGATTGCAGCGCACGCACGATCTCCACTTTATGCGCCGGGCTGACGCGGGCAAAAACCGCCGTGTCATCGATAATCGCAGCCAGTTGGGCGGCATCCAGCTGATCAAGTTCCGCCCCCGTTATCGCGTTACCCTCGAGGCCGAGTTCCTTCGCAATCGCGGCACCAGTCGCCTTGTGGTCACCTGTGATCATCTTGACCGCGATGCCCGCCTGCGTGCACTGGACTATTGCTTCCTTTGCCTCGGGCCGTGGCGGGTCCATCAAACCTACCAGGCCAACGAACGTCAGCTCCCTGATCCACCCGGATAGATCGGCCGAGGCATCAAATGCAGCCTGCGGAATCGTCCTCATTGCAATCAGCAGACCCCGCAGCCCATCATTCGCAAACGCAATATACTTCCCGTCGATGTCATCCCGGTCACTCGCCGTCAACGGCTGCTCGGCGTCGCCTGCCAGCCAGCGATCACAGCGCGACAGCAACACATCGGGCGCACCTTTGACAAATATCTGCACGTGATTGTCATGACGATGGAAGGTCGCCATGAATTTATGGGCAGAGTCAAAGGGAACCTCAGCGATTCGCGGCCATTTCTCTGCCATGTCCTGGTGCGATACCCCGCCCTTTTCAGCCAGGATCAGCAACGCCGCCTCCATGGGGTCGCCCACGATCCTGCCACTCTCCACACGGCTGTCATTGCAGGCGACAAGCGGAATCAGGAACGGCGACAGATCCGGCGCTGGCGCATCGGCACGCTCCTCGCGACCAGGAACCGCTCGAATGGTGCCTTCCGGTTTGTAGCCTTCACCGGTAACCTCAAACCGCCTGCCGCGAAAACAAAATGCGCGCGCCGTCATCTGGTTGAGCGTGAGCGTACCGGTTTTATCGGTACAGATGACCGTCGTGGAGCCCAGCGTTTCCACGCTCGCCAGGCGTTTCACGATGGCACGCTGCTTCGCCAGTTTGTGCATTCCCAGCGCGAGCGTCACGGTAACCACCACCGGCAAACCTTCCGGTATGGCCGCAACAGCCAGTGCAATCGCATCCAGAACAATGTGCGTTACGTCGGTTCCACGCAACCATTTGAGAAACGACAGCAGCCCGACAAGCGTTATCGCAATGGCGCCGAGACGCTTGCCAAGTGCATCCAGCTGAATCTGCAACGGCGTGGGCGCCTCTTCCGTCGTGGCGAGCTCCTCCGAGAGGCGTCCCATCTCTGTTTGCCGACCCGTCGCGGTGACGACAAGCTCCGCACGCCCCCGCGTCAACATCGCATTCATGTAGAGCATGTTGAGCCGGTCACCCAGCGCAGCATCCGGATCTGACATTGGTGAGCAATTTTTGGCGACGGGCTGCGACTCTCCCGTCAATGCCGACTCATCGACTTCCAGTCCAGCGGCAAAAAACAGTCTGCCGTCCGCAGGAACGCGATCCCCTGCTTCCAGCAGCACCACATCGCCCGGCACCAGTTCCTCGGCAGGAATAACGCGCTTCTGGCCGTCGCGCCTTACCAGCGTTTTCACGGGCAACATGTTCTTCAGCGCTGCAAGGCTGCGCTCGGCACGATATTCCTGATAGAAGCCCACAGACGCATTGATCAGGACCACGACCACGATCATCACGGCATCCTTGACATTGCCCACCAGCGCGGACAGCAGTGCCGCGCCGATCAGAATCAAAATCAGGATGCTCCGGAACTGCCCCAGAAATACGGACAATGCCGAACGTTGCGGCGCTTCCGAAAGCGCATTGGGACCGAACTGGGTATAGCGCTGTTTGGCCTGTGTATCCGACAGCCCGACATCAAGCTTCATGTCAAGGCGAGCGGCCACATCTTCCGCTGCCTGTGTATGGGCTGGCGGGAGCGGATCAGACGCGGCGGGGGTTCCAGCAATCCTGTTGACCATCACTGTATCCGGGAAATCTCTGAAAGACGCAGCCACCATTATGTATCGACACGACATTGTACTGCTAGAAGTGCCAGCTGACTTTCCCATACACGCTGCGTCCGACTTCTTCTTGCCCGGGGCCGGGAACGCCGAACTCCTGATGGTGATCGTGCAACAGATTTTGTCCCACCAGGGCAAGCTCCAGGTCGCGGGTCGGGCACCAACCCAGGCGAACATCCAGCTCCGAATAACTGGGAACGAAGGTCAGGATCCCGGCATTGTTGGTCGGCAGTTCGTCCACCCAGCGATAGGCGATGTCAAGTTCAACCGCGGCCCCAAGATCCATCGCCGATCGCAATGAGAACTGATTTTCCGGGTCTGCAGTTTCATTCAACGCATTGTTAAAATCAAACTCCCCCTGCTTAACGCTGATATCTTCATGAAGGTAGTTATAGCCGCCACGCAACTGCCACCACGCAAAGATCTGAACGTTCATGCTGATTTCCGCGCCACGGGTTTGCCCTTCCAGATCATTGGCAAAGTACAGCGGAAAGATGGCCGGTGAAAAATTCGTGCTGCGCAGATTCTGGTAATCGTTGTAAAAAAGTGCAACTGACAGCGTCGCCTGGTCAGACAACTGGCCCCGGTAGCCCAGCTCGTAGGTCGTCAGCTTTTCCGAGTCGAAGTCTTCGCCGCCCGCCAGCAAGACGAAATTATCCCGCGATGCCTGGGAAATATCGCGATCGATACGGGAGGGGGCACGTACCGCCTTCGATACGGCGCTCCACAGCAAATGGTGCTCCGCCAGCTGCCACTGCAGCCGGACACTGGGTTCCCATTCCTGACCGGTGTAGTCATTCTTCTCCACCTTGGTACCCACGGTCAGCACCAGTTCATCAGGTACCAGCGCAATCGCATCCTGGGCAAACGCACTGAGCAGGCGCTGCTGCAATCCTTCGGGGTAAAAAGCCAGTCCGGGCGCATTCTCATTGTCATCGTCCGTGTAGCGGTAACCCAGCCCCCAAACCAGCGTATGGATGTCACCCATTCTGAGCTGATGCTGAAAATCCAGATCAATCGTGTCCAGTGTATCCCTGAATGTACCGGCTGGCGCGAGCATCAGGTTATTGACCACCATCGCGGCGACGGGCAACGTCAGCTCAGTACGATCGTAGTAAAACTGTAGCGCCGTGCTGGAAGTGTCGCTGATGCGGCGTGACCAGCGACCGAGCACATTGCCCCCATCCGTTTCGGATTCGCCACCCGACAGCAAGGTTGTCTGGTTTCGATAAACATCGCCCTGCAGTGTCACTGAATCCCGCGGACTGGGCGCAGCATCAATGCGGAAACCACCTTGCCCCATGTGCCAGTCGTCCGATCCGGCGGACTGATCACTCAAGGCTTCGGGGCCACGATCGAAATACTGGCCATAAACGCGATACGCGCCACTGTCACCCCACTTGCCGCCATATCGCGCCCCCGCCAGGGCATCCAATGGATTGCCACCACCCGCTTCCACATATCCGCCCTGCGTTTGCCCTGCGGGGCGCGTGATGATGTTAATGACACCGTTCACCGCGTTCGCACCCCAAAGAGTCCCACCGGGGCCGCTGATGACTTCGATGCGCTCAATATCTTCCAGCAAATAGTTCTGACGATCCCAGAACACACCGGAGAACAGTGGCGTATAGACCGACCGGCCATCGATCATCACCAGCAGCTTGTTGCCCACATCGGAACTGAAACCGCGGGAACTGATAATCCATTCGTGGGAATTCTGCTGCGCCACACTGAGATTCGTGGCCAGCCGCAGGGCCTCAGGAATGCTGGTGGCACCGGAGCGGCGAATCTGGTCGCGGGTGATGACCTGTACGGCGGCTGCGCTCTCCGCTACCTTCTCTGGCCGCCGCGACACGGAGGTCACCTCAATGTTCATGAGTTCCGTCAAACTCATATCCAGG
>JBMOPR010000688.1:0-7873 GCA_049323075.1 Pseudomonadota bacterium | reverse complement strand
ACGCTACAATCAGGCGATCCAGAAACGGCTGGCGAAGACCAACTGGAATTCCGGCTGCAAGAGCTGGTATCTGACCGAAGACGGCTTCAATTCCACCATGTACCCCGGGTTCGCCACCCAGTATGCCAATCAGATGAAGCATTTCAATCTGGATCATTACCGGGCCATTAGCGCCTGACAACCTGATTCACTCGGGCAGCTTTTTTTCTTGCCATGCGCCCGGTTTCGCGCTGAAGCCGGGCGCTTTTTTTTGCGTGGAGCAGTAAACAGGAGCGTCCGTGCAAAGACTTTCTGCGATAATGTCGCCGGCGGGGGTGTATCGAACATCCCTGCCCACTTTTTTATCCTCAGCTTGGCGGATGCAAACATGCCCGCGCAGTCCCCCAAATATCGAGTCCTGATCCTGCTGGGTTCCGACTGGAGCGGGATCAACCGCCTGCCACCTTTGCTGCGGCAGGCCGGTTTCGGTGTAGATGTTTTCTGCGCGCGTGATTGCCGGCTGTCGGCCAGTCAGCACGTGACGGCCCATATCAGCCAAGCCACCCATTACAGTGACTTTGTCGCGGATGTGGGTGCCTTTCTTGCCCGCAACCAGACGGCTTTTTGCTGGACGCTGGTGGCCGACGATCCGCTGCTGCTGGCATTGAGCGCGCATCGCCAGCAGGAATGGGTGCAGGCGCTGTTGCCGGCCTCTGGATCTGGGCTGGATTTTCTGCTGTCGAAACTGGCATTTCCGATCTTGGCGGCGCGGGCGGGTATCCGCGTGCCGAAATCCGTGGTGCAGCGCGATCCGGATGCGCTGATGGCTGCTGCCGAAAAACTCGGGTATCCACTGATTCTGAAACGGCCGCAGGGTTTTTCCGGGCAATCGGTTTTCAGAATTGAATCCCGCGCGCACCTGGACGCCGCACTGCAGGCGTTGAAAGCGGATGCAGCATTATTGCTCCAGGAACAGATAACGGGCATTGAGATTGGTGCGACCGCGATCTGGCAACAGGGGCGCCTGCTGGCCTGGCTGGCGTTCGAAAAAATCCGCACCTGGCCTGGCCGCTTTGGCCCGGCCAGTATGGTGCGTTTGTGCGCGCCGCCGCAGATGCAGGGGATGCTGGAGAAAATGGGGCAGATGTCCGGTTTCCACGGTCTGGGTGGCGCCGATTTCATGCGGGATGAAAATGGCAACCTGTTTGCGCTGGAACAGCACGGTCGCCCCAACGGGCAGTTTGTTCTGGCGGATCAGGTGGGCATCGATCTGCCCGCGCTGCTGCGGACACTGATTCTCGGCTCGGAGCACTCCGGCGAAGTAATTACGTCCCTGCAGCGGGTGCAACCGCCGCAAATCCGCGACACCCACTGGTTGCCGCTCTTCCCCCAGGAGGCAGAGCGGCAACTGGCACAGGGACAATGGCGCACACTGCGGCGCTGGCTGCTGCATCCCCGCTATCGCGCCATGCTGCCGTTGGATGATCCCGCACTGCTGGACGCCGAGCTGCGGCGCCTGCAACAACGGGCTCAGACACGCTAAGCACCTCTCGGACAACACAGATTCCGTGAACAAGACCCCCAGATCTGCCATAATTTCCTGAATTTATATTTCAGGTATTGCCATATATCCCATGAATGTCGGCCGCGTCGATCTCAACCTGCTGGTATACCTTGATGTTTTGCTGCGGGAACTCAACGTGACCCGGGCGGCGGAGCAGCTGGGCATCACCCAGCCCGCGATGAGCAATGGCCTCAAGCGCCTGCGCGAGCTGTTCAACGACCCGCTGCTGATCCGCTCCAGCGATGGCATGAAGCCGACCGAGCGCGCACTCGACCTGCAGCCCAAGGTGCGCCAGATCCTGGCGGAAACCCAGTACCTGCTGGAACCGCGCCAGGAATTCAAGCCGCTCACGAGCAAGCGCGTGTTCCGCATCATGGTGAGCGATTATGCCGAGGCGACCCTGATCCCCGCGCTGATCAAGCACATCCGCAGCGAGGCACCCCACATCATCCTCGACATGCTCACCCCCAGCGACGTCAGTTACCAGGACATGGAGCAGGGCCGGGTGGACATGGCCATCAACCGTTTCGATGAAATTCCCCAGTCGTTCCACCAGACGGTTATCTGGAAAGACAGCTTTTCCTGCCTGATCAACCGCGACAATCCCATCGTGCACAACTTCAACCTGAAAACCTATCTGCTGGCCCAGCACATCTGGGTGAGCAAGACCGGCATGGGCGTGGGCTTCGGTATCAATCCGGAAAAATCCGGCGGTCTGGGATGGATCGATTCGGCACTGGCGCGGATCGGCAAGAAGCGCAAGATCACCATCTTCACCCGCCATTACCAGATGCCCGGCCTGCTGGCGCAAAACAACGATCTGGTGGCGACACTGCCCACCCGTGTCGCCCGCATGCAGGCGGAAAATCCCTGCCTCGTCATCACCGAGCCGCCGTTCTACATTCCCCCGTTCGAACTGAAAATGGCCTGGAGTCCGCTGCTGCATCCCAATGCGGCGCATCAGTGGTTGCGACGGCTGATCATGTACACGGCGGAACGGCTGCTGGAAGCGGAGCCGCTGGTGCACTTGCAGGAAGAAAGTGCGGTGAACCGGCCGTTGGATGCGGACCGTTTATGAGGAGGGCAGGATATCGAGCTGACGCAGGCGGGGCACTAGATCGCCGATCTGGCGCGCATCCAGCTTGTACAGGATGCGCTGCAGATGCCATTGCACTGTCGTCAGCGACAGCTGCAGATGATCGGCAATATCGTGCACGCTGAGCCCCTGCAGCAGCAGGCGGGTGATATCCAGCTCCGGCGGCGTCAGTGCCGGCGTCTGCGCCGGGGCCTGCAGTTCCAGAATGCCCATCGCCCGTATCCGGCGGACGTGCTCCGGATTCAGTATGCGCTGGTGTGACAGCGCCAGCCGCAGCATGTCATCCAGGCCCGGCAGATCGTCGATCAGCCCCATCAGCATGCCGGTGGCTTCCGCCTGCGTCAGGGTGTCGTTCAGGCGACGGTAGGCCGAGCTGATCTGGCCCAGGCACAGATCCAGATACGCGATGTACATATTGATGGGCAGAAAGCGGATGGGGTAGCCATGGTCCACGTTCAGGTGCAGTAGCTGCAGTGCCAGTGCCCTGGCCCGGTCAAACTGTTCCTGATGCATGTAAACAATTATGCCGGCCATTATCCGGTATTCCCGGGTTTCCCACTGCAATGGCAGGTTTGGATCCAGCGCCTTCCGCGCCGCTTCTTCCACGCCATACTGGGCGGCCAGTCGCTGCAGTTCATTGCCGTTGCCCTTGGCGTAGGCCAGACGCAACGCTTCAAAGCGGGTATGGGCCTGGAACAGCGGCGATGCGCTCGCACTGGCAGCGGCTTCCAGTTCCTCCAGCAATTCATGGGCTGCCACAAACTGGCCACGGCGGGCACGCAGCCGGATCAGGGGCACGTACAGAAACAACTGCAGGTCGATGCTGTAGCCTGGCTGGCTGCCGGCCAGCACATCATTTATCAACTGCTCCGCCTGCAGCGGCTGTTCGCCTTGGTACAGCAGGTAGGCGCGGAATCCTGCCAGCAGGGCGCGGGAGGGGTGATCCGCATCCAGCGGTTGCTGTTCCAGGTACTGGTCACAGGTGGCAAGGGCGTTACGGATATCATTGTTCTGGAAACTGGCATTGGCGATCAGGTACTGGGCCAGGGTCTGGCCGAACAGATTGCCGCTCTGTGCCAGCATCAGGGCTGCCTGGGACGCGCGCTTCCAGGCCTCCTGGTACTGACAGCGGTGAATTGCATGCTGGGCGAGGATGTTATCGATGGAGGCCCGCAGATCCCGGGCCAGCTCCGGCAGCTTGTACAGCCGTTGCAGCAGCTCGATCTGGCTGTCATCCAGTTCGCAACGGAACAGACGGATGATGGATTGCAGCACCAGGCTGGCGGGATCCGGTTGCATCTGGTCCGCGCTCTCGGCGGACACCGGTGTGCGCACCAGCAGGCTTTCGGCATCGTCCCAGCGGCCGAACATGGTGAGAGCCCAGCACCAGGCGAAACGGGTTTCCGGTAGCGCCAGCAGCGCCTTTTCACCCAGTTCACGGGCCCAGTAAAACACCGGATCGCCTCGTCCGGCCTTGAACCAGGCGTGAAAACTGCGTTGCAGCACTTCAACGAAAAAGCCGCGCTGGCTGTGTTCGCGCGCCAGCCGGCAGGCCGCTTCACGCTGCCCGCTATCCATCAGCCAGGTGCAGGCCCGCGCAATCACCCGGTCCTGCTGTTCCAGCGGCGTCTGCCGGAAAAGCTGCAGCAGATGATGGCGAAACAGGGCGTGGTAACGGAAGGCGGATTGCGCCGGGTCCGCCTCGATGAACAACCCCAGTTCCTGCAACTGGCGGATATGCTCGGCGCCATGGGCACTGTGCAGCATGTAATCGCAAAGAGGCGCGCTGAAACTTTCCAGCAGGGCGGTCTGTACCAGAAACTGCTGCAGTGCCGGCGGCAGGGTCTGCAGCACGCCATTGCAGAGATCGACAAAGACATGCTTGCCAAACAGGTCCTGACCCGGCGAGAGCGTGCGGTTGCTGCGCTGCAGGTAAACCTGTGCCAGCTTCACACCCGCTGGCCAGCCACGGGTGTACTGGAAAATGCGTTGCAGCGGATCGTCGGCCAGCTCCTGAAGCGGTGTTGCGGCGGAGGTGTCATTGCAACCTTCGATGCCCAGCAACATCCGGGTTTCGTCCCGGCTGAAAAAAAGATCGGTCTGTCCAATCTGTCCCAGTTCGTCCCGCAACTGCCAGCGGTCGGCATCGATGCTGGTGGCGTGGCGTCCGGACAAAATCCACTGCACGCTGGCCGGCGACAGTTCCAGCAATTGCTGCAATAGCGGTTTCCAGTGGGATTCGTCCAGCAATTCGAAATTGTCGATGATGATCTGAACCGGCTGATCCAGCCGCTGCAATCCGCCGACGAGCGCCGTCAGCGCCAGCCGGGTTTGCTGGGCATCACCTTCCTGCTGCAGGGAAACAAATCCATCGAACGCCGGAATGGTATTGCGCAACGCTACGGCCAACTGGCGCAGGAGTCCCACGGGTTCGTTGACAGCATCGTTCAGACGCAGCCAGATCAGGTTTTTTTGTGCGGCATTGGCTTGAAAATACTGGTTCAGCAGAACTGTTTTGCCGGAACCGGTGGGCGCGATGAGTGTGCAGATGCGCTGGCTGGCCGCTGCTTCCAGTCGCTGCAGCAGAAGAGGACGCGGCAGCACCGGGGACGGTGCGGGAGGGGCGAACTGTCTGGCTGACAGGCCCGCAATTGAACTGACGTTTGGACTGGCAATGGGAACGACGGATGACATGGTCCGGGTGCAGCCCTGTTATCGTGTTTATTGTTATTGGTATTTGAGGCTGTTTTGTCGGGTATTTCCCGATCTACTACTGCATCGCGGTGAATCAATCCTTGGTCCAAATCACAAAACAGCCAGCCACGCCCTATGAATAGCCTTTAACTTCTCTGAGTTCAAGCAAAATTTGTACAAAGTTAATTTGGGAAGGGGTGGGATGCGTTTTGCGCGTAGATAAAATGACGGCCACAAAAAACCCGGATCTTATCCGGGTTTTTTGTAGGTGGGACATTGGCCCGTTCAACGGCCGTATTTGGCCTTGAACTCGCGACGACGGCGGTGCAGGACGGGCTCGGTATAGCCATTGGGCTGGGCGCAACCTTCAAACACCAGTTCGCAGGCGGCCTGGAAGGCGACGCTCTCATCGAAGTTCGGCGCCATGTTGCGGTACAGCTTGTCGCCGGCGTTCTGGCGATCCACTACGGCGGCCATGCGCTGCAGCGTTTCCAGCACCTGTTCTTTTGTGCAAATACCGTGACGCAGCCAGTTGGCGATGTGCTGGCTGGAAATCCGCAGGGTGGCGCGGTCTTCCATCAGGCCGATATCGTTGATGTCCGGCACCTTGGAACAGCCCACGCCCTGATCAATCCAGCGCACCACGTAACCCAGGATACCCTGGGCGTTGTTGTCCAGTTCCTGCTGGATTTCAGCGGCAGTCAGTTTGGTAGCGCCCAGCAGCGGAATGGACAGGATGTCGTCCAGTGACGCGCGCGGACGGCTGGCCAGAGTGTCCTGCACCAGTTTCACATTCACCTGGTGGTAGTGCATCACGTGCAGGGTGGCGGCGGTGGGCGAGGGTACCCACGCAGTATTGGCACCGGCTTTCGGGTGCGCGATCTTGGTATCCAGCATGTCCTTCATCAGGTCGGGCATGGCCCACATGCCCTTGCCGATCTGCGCCTTGCCGCGCAGGCCGCAGGCCAGGCCGACGTCCACGTTCCAGTTTTCATACGCCTGAATCCAGGGCTGGGTTTTCATCACGCCCTTGCGTACCACGGCGCCAGCTTCCATGGAGGTGTGCATCTCGTCACCGGTGCGGTCGAGGAAGCCGGTGTTGATGAAGATCACGCGCTCTTTGGCGGCGCGGATACATTCCTTCAGGTTGACGGTGGTGCGACGTTCTTCATCCATGATGCCGATCTTCAGCGTGTTGCGCTTCAGGCCCAGTGCATCTTCCACGCGGCCGAACAGCTCAACGGCGAAAGCCACTTCTTCGGGGCCGTGCATTTTCGGCTTCACGATATACATGGAACCGGTGCGCGAGTTGCGCACTTTGCCCAGACCTTTCAGGTCGTGCATTGTGATCAGCGCGGTCACCATGCAGTCCAGGATGCCTTCCGGCACTTCCTCGCCTTTATACAGCACCGCTTCGTTGGTCATCAGATGGCCCACGTTGCGCACCAGCAGCAGCGAGCGGCCGTGCAACGTGTGGGTGCCGCCGTTGGGAGCGTTGTAAACGCGGTCGGCGTTCATGCGGCGGGTCATCATCTTGCCGCCTTTCTCGAACGTATCTTCCAGCTTGCCGGTCATCAGGCCCAGCCAGTTGCGGTACACCTCAACCTTGTCTTCGGCATCCACCGCTGCGACAGAATCTTCGCAATCCTGGATGGTGGTCAGGGCGGATTCCATCAGGATGTCTTTGACGTGGGCCGGATCGGTTTTGCCGATGGGGTGATTGGCATCGATCTGGATTTCTGCGTGCAGGCCGTGCTGTTTCAGCAGGATGCCGGTCGGGTTGGCGGCGTCGCCCAGGAAGCCGGCCAGTTCGCCCGGATGTTTCAGGTGCGCTTCAGTGCCGTTCTTAAGCGTAACGGCCAGCTTGCCATTTTTGACGAAGTATTTTGTCGCGTCCTTGTGGGAGCCTTCGCTCAGCGGCGCGATGCTGTCGAGGAAATCGCGACCGAATGCGATGACCTTGTCGCCACGTTTCGGGTTGTAGCCTTTGCCTTTCTCACAGCCATCGGCTTCGGAAATTACGTCGGTGCCATAGAGCGCGTCATACAGCGAGCCCCAGCGTGCATTGGCAGCGTTCAGTGCGTAACGGGCGTTCTTCACCGGCACCACCAGCTGCGGGCCGGCCAGGTGGGCAATTTCGTCGTCGACGTTTTCGGTGGTGATCTTGAAGTCCGGGCCTTCCGGCAACAGGTAGCCGATCTCGGTCAGGAAGGCTTTGTATTCAGGCATGTTGATCGGTTTGCCGGCGTGGCTCTGATGCCATGCATCCACCTTGGCCTGGATGGCGTCGCGCTTCTGCAGCAGGGCTTTGTTTTTCGGCGCCAGGTCGGCGAGGATCTGTTCGAACTTGCTCCAAAAGGCATCGGGTTCCACACCGGTGCCGGGGGCGACTTCGTTGGCAACCAGGTTGTAAAGAACGGTAGCGATCTCAAGACCGCCTTTTTTGATGCGCTCTGTCATGTCATTTCCTCTATCGTAAGTGGCTGTCTGATTAAGAGCCTGGCCTGCCTGGTGAAGCGCTAACCCGCGCCGGGCGCGCT
>JBMOPR010000687.1:0-7915 GCA_049323075.1 Pseudomonadota bacterium | reverse complement strand
GATCTCCGGCAGGTGACGATGGCCGGCAACGCCGTACGCTTTGAAACTTTCGCTGGCTTCACACAGCAGCGATCCGACTTTGGCTTCGCGCCCGGCACCGCTGACACCGGATTTGGCATCGGCGATCAGATGCTGCGGATCGATCAGGCCCTGCTCCAGCAGCGGGATGAAACCAAGCTGCACGGCGGTGGGATAACAACCGGGATTGGCGACGATGCGCGCCTTCGCGATGGCGTCCCGATTCACTTCCGGCAGGCCATAAACGGCTTCCTGCAATACGTTCACGCAGGCGTGAGGAATTCCATACCATTGCTCCCAGACTAGCGGATCGCGCAAGCGGAAGTCTGCGGCCAGATCGACAATTTTCACATTCGCATCCAGCAGCTGCGGAACGGTCTTCATCGCAACGCCGTTGGGTGTGGCGAAGAACACGAGGTCACACGTTGACAGCGTGGCAACATCAGGTTCACTGAAGGGGATGTCGAGGTGGCCGCGCAGATTGGGGTACATGTCTGCCACCGGGAGACCGGCTTCCGAACGGGAGGTAACCGCCGTAAGCTGCACCGCCGGGTGCTGTGCCAGTAGCCGCAATAATTCCACTCCGGTATAACCGGTTCCGCCCACTATCCCGATTTTCAGTTTCCGCGTGCTGCTCATGTTCGATCTCTGTTGTCTGACTGCAAAACGAGTTGCCATCATAATGCAGGTACGCGCCAAGAAGAATTGCAACGCGTTGTTTGGTCGCCATTTTTGCGTTAAAAAAACCGGCGTGACCTGTGACGACACGTTTTGGGGCTGATGGCTGCGTCAGTCACGGGCCAGTGGCGGCGCGGCTTCTCACTGAGCGGTCACATTGCACCGCCCTTAAGGATAGTAGTAATCCGCACGAGGCATTAGATCCGGATTGCATACACAACAGACTGGCTATGCGGCCGTCGACTTGCCCGACGCGGTGATTGGCCCTACCCTCCTGATCCAGCGATGCAGGGCCGCAAGGCTGGCGTCACCCCAAACCCACTCCCATGTTTCTGACAGGAATTCCGATGCTCTGGGTCAAAGCGTTTCACATTATGGCCGTTATCACCTGGTTCGCCGCTCTGTTCTATCTGCCGCGCCTGTTCGTCTATCACACACTGGCCAATGCGGAAGGCGACAGGGCCGGATCAGAACGGTTCAAGATCATGGAGCGCAAACTGTACCGGGGCATCATGACACCATCGATGCTGGTGGCACTGGGACTGGGGCTGTGGTTGCTGGTGGATCGCTGGAGCAGTTATTTCCACAACGCCACCTGGATGCACATCAAGCTGACGCTGGTGATCCTGCTGATCGGCTATCACCATGTGTGTGGTGCTTATCTGAAAAAATTCGCGCGGGACGAGAACACTCGCAGCGACAGGTTCTACCGCGTGTTCAACGAACTGCCGGTGTTCATCCTGGTGGCGGTGGTGATTCTGGTGACACTGAAGCAGCCGCTGTGACAGGAGGCGAGCGATGACTCCACGCATTATTCCGCTGAACCCGGACCGCGAATATTTCTTCGATGAAGGTTGCTTCATCAATGAACTGAGCAACAGCGATGCCGATACTGCCGTGTCGATCGCGCAGGCGCGGGTGGCCGTTGGCAACACCACCCGCTGGCACCGTCTGCACGATACCACCGAGCGCTATGTGATCCTGTCCGGCAGCGGTCGGGTTGACGTGGGCGATCAGGTGCAGGCGGTTCAGCCGGGCGACGTCGTGATCATCCCGCCGCTGTGTCGCCAGCGCATTACCAACACCGGCAACGGTGATCTGGTATTCCTGGCCATCTGCAGTCCACGCTTCCGCCCCGAGTACTACGAAGATCTTGAACCCGCCTGAGTCTTTCAGCTGAATCCGGTCCAGAGGCCGCCCGGCGTCAGCAACAGCGTGAGGGTGGCCAGCATGAGAATCGACAACAACAGATCGAACATTCCGGCGGCGGAATGGTGCGGAGCGGGTGCCATTTTTTCCTCCTGAAAAACGCGGCGGGAGTCTGGGGTGACGGTGTCCATTCAAGCACCAAAATAAGGCATTGCTGCGACGGGAAACGGATGCATAGCAGATCAAACAGGGCAAAATCGGGCGACGATTTCCGGACCGGTATTTTTTACAAAAATAAACACGCCCGCCCTCACGCCTGACGTTATTCCACCTGCTGCCGCCAAGTCGCTCTTTCTCAACGCTAATTGGCACCGCTATCGCACACGTCATCAGAGAAGCACCAAAAAGGTGCTGAATTTACGGCATATTTGCGACTGCCTGTCCTTGACCCGGTTCACAAGCCTGACTAGACCTAAATCGAACTGACCTTTTTTTGATCACGCACACTTCTGAAAGGAGCCGCCCGTGAAGCGCATTCTATTGCCATGCGTTGGCCTTGCTTTGCCTGTCATTTCGTCCCCGGCGTTCTGCGCGGACGGCGATGTCACCGTCAATCTGAATGCGGCCTGGGTGGTGACGGCTGCGATTCTGGTTTTCTTCATGCAGGCGGGCTTCGCGCTGCTGGAAGCAGGCAGCACCCGGGCGAAAAATTCCATCAACGTGATGATGAAGAACTACATGGACTTCTGCCTGGCCACCATGGTGTTCTGGGCGGTGGGCTACGGCATCATGTTCGGCGAAGCCAAGACCGGCTGGTTTGGCACCTCGGATTTCTTCCTCGATGGCGCCAGCGATCACGACTATATCCTGCTCCTGTTTCAGTCGATGTTTGCGGCCACCGCCGCCACCATCGTCAGCGGTGCGATTGCGGAGCGCACCAAGTTTGTCAGCTATATGATTGCAGCGATTCTGATCACGGCGATCATCTACCCGGTTTATGGCTGCTGGGCCTGGAATAGCGGTGGCTGGCTGGCGCAGAAAGGATTCGTGGATTTTGCAGGCTCCAGCGTCGTGCATTCGGTGGGTGGCTGGTGCGCACTGGCGGCGGCCATCATCGTCGGCCCGCGCCTGGGACGGTTTGACCGCGAAACCGGCGCAGCCCGCGAGATCCCCGGCCACAACCTGTCGCTGGTGGCGCTGGGTGGCTTCATATTGTGGATGGGATGGTTCGGTTTCAACGCAGGATCGACGCTGTCTGCTTCGGAAAAAATCGGCGGCATCGCGCTGAACACCCAGCTGGGCGGTTGCGCCGGTGCACTGGGCACGCTGATTTACTGCGCCATTTTCCGCAAACCCATGTTGCTGACTGCCTGCGTGAATGGCAGCCTGGGCGGACTGGTAGCGGTTACCGCCGGCTGCGCCAGCATGGACCCGCGCTATGCGATTCTCACCGGCTTCATCGCTGGCTTCATTATTCTGCCGTCTACCCGGCTGCTGGAATCCTTCCGCATCGACGACGTAGTAGGTGCAATTCCCGTGCATCTGGTGTGCGGAATCTGGGGCACGCTGGCGGCAGGCCTGTTCTATCGCGGCGACCTGTTCAACCTGGACCGGGTGAGCACCCAGCTGGTGGGCATCGGCGCCGCGGCCGCCTGGGCTTTCTTTGGCAGCCTGATCCTGCTGCATCTGATTCATCTGGCGATCGGCATGCGGGTGGATACTGGCGACGAGCAGCGCGGCCTGGATTTTACCGAGCACCATGAAGTGGGTTATCCGGAATTCCACCAGCTGACCCAGAGTTTCAAATAATTAACGAATAACAAAAAGGGTGCGCCATGAGTATGCTCGACCGCAAGGCGGCTTTCGTGAAAGTGCTGGCTGCCAATCTGACTCACGACATTCAGGCGGAAGTGATCCGGTTCTGGGAGGAGAAATACGCCACCAAACCGCAATTCGGTATCAGTGCGTTTCTGGATGAGCTGTACAGTCGCTACCAGGTGACGATCAAAAAGGGGCAGCTGTTCAAGGAGTTGTCCCGCGCCATTATGAGTGTCGGCGGATCAGCCAGATCGGCCGACACCACATCCAAGCCCGGGACGGAAACCCCGGCTGTGGCAGACGCCGACCTGGAGCTGTTCCGGCAACTGATGACGGAATTTCTGCAACGGGCGGCGCCGGCAGACCGTCAGCGTATCACCAAGGCCCAGTTCGAAGGCAGCCAGCAACTGAAGTTCGACGCCGACGCCGCCACCTGCAAACAGGTGCTGGGCTGGCTGCAGCGGGGTGGGCAGATGCCCGCCGGTCAGCTGGACCTGGCGTTGCTGAAGAAGCTGTTCAACTTCGGCTATATTGAGGCGTGTCAGCTGTATGGCCCGGTGCGGGCCGATCAGATGCTGACAGGGGCGCTGCAGGCGGCGGGTTCGCTGCATCATGGCGGCGCCCTTTCACCTGCACAATTTGTCTAAAAGGCAGGCGCCTGAAAAGGTAAGGAACGAACCGGCTTTTTTAAGGAAGAGGGTGCGGCATGTCGTTCAAGATCGAAGTGGACACTGAGAACCAGCTGGTGCGTATTCGCCATGAAGGCGAAATGAGCCCTGAGGAAATGTACAAGGGCCGCAGCGAGGTTGGCGCGTTGCTCAAACAATACGACTACCAGCGCATGCTGGTCGACACGCGCGATATCGAAGATGGGCCGGATACACTGAGCTCATTTGAACTGTCATCGAGCCACCGGCAGGATCTTTCGCTACGGGTGCGCCTGGCCATACTGGTTGGACCTCAACTGGAAGCCAATGCCCGTTTCAGTGAGACAGTCGCCAATAACCGCGGCTTTCAGGTTCGCGTCTTTCTGGACGAAGTGGCCGCCGTCACCTGGCTGCTGGAATGAGCCCCCGCCATCCGCTACCCGGACTTGTACCCTCGCCTCCACTTTAGTACAGTAGCTTTACCATAAAAAACCCGGACCAAGCAGTCATGGATCTCAGCAAGCAGCAGCGCATCCGTCTGGAGCCGCGCGACGAATTTACCCATCCCATTGAAGCCGCTAAAAATTTCAACGAAAGCATGTACATCAACCTGTTCGATCCGGCAGCCAGAGCCGGCGGCTGGTTCCGCGTGGGCAACCGGCCCAACGAAGGCTACGCGGAAGTATCCTGCTGCGTGTACTTCCCCAACGGCCGCGTGGGGTTCATGTTCCAGCGTCCCACCATCAGCAATAACGACGCGCTGAACGCCGGCGGCATGTGCTTCGAGGTGATCGAGCCCTTCAAGCACCTGCGCCTGACCTACAACGGCAAGCTGTGCATTCTGAAAAATCCCCAGGACATGGCCGATCCGAAAACCGCGTTTTCCAATAATCCCATTGTGCCCTGCGAGATCTCGATTGATTTCCGTGGCGTGTCGCCGATGTACGGTGGCGAGGCGGTGGATGAAAACGGCAACCCGATTGAAGAAAATCCGGAAGAATCCTTCGCCCGCGCCCACTACGAGCAGCACATGTCCGGCAGCGGTTTCATTCGCGCCGGCAACGAAACGCTGGAACTGAACGGCTACGGCCTGCGCGACCATTCCTGGGGTCCACGCTTCTGGCAGAACCTGTACTGGTACCGCTGGCTGCCGATGAATTTTGGCGCGGACTTCGCGCTGAATGTCTCCATCGTGCAGATGGCCACCGGGCGTCAGCATATCTGGGGCATGGTGCTGAAAAACGGCAAATATCATTTCATCGAACACGCCACCCTCCGCACCGATTACGACGCGCAGTGGAACTCGCAGCGTTTGTACATTCACGCGAAAACCGACGAAGGCAGCTATGACGTGGAAGGTAATGTGCTGTCGCTGATTCCGCTGCGCAACCGGCGCCAGAAGGACAATGGCGAGTGGATGAGCACGCGCATCACCGAAGGTTTCACCGAATTCCGCTGTAACGGCATGACTGGCTACGGCATGGCGGAATACCTGGACCAGATGGTGGATGATCTGCCAGTGGGGCGTGCGGTTTGACCAGCGCAAACTGTGCTGTGGATTTTGCCGATGCGCTGGGCGAAGCAGCCCGGCGCGCATTGCACGACAACGGCCGCGTGGAAAAACTGGTACGGCTGTCGGGTGGTGCATCGGCTGAAACCTGGCGCTTTGAATGGCACGGCAGCCAGCAGGTTTTGCCGTGCATTCTGCGCCGTTCCGCCGTGGCCGGGCACGACCAGTTTTCCACCTCCATCACCAAATCCACCGAAGCGCAACTGCAGCGACTGGCACGGCAGCAGGATGTGCCGGCACCGCGCATTCTGTTTGAATTGCAGGACAGCGACGATCTGGGTGACGGCTATGTGATGGAACAGGTGCCGGGCGAAACCTTGGCACCGAAGATTCTGGCCGAGCCACGCCTGGAACAGGCACGCACACTTTTGACTGCGCAGTGCGGTTCGATCCTGGCGGGCATTCACCGCATCGATATCGCCCATGTAAAACACCTGCTGAGCGACCAGTCCGCCCTGCCGCAATTGCAACAGCTGGAAGCACTGTACCGCAGCTTCGAACAGCCGCAACCGGTGTTTGAATTTGGCCTGCGCTGGCTGCGGGAGAACGCGCCGTCGCCAGTTCCGCTGACGCTGGTGCACGGCGATTTCCGCAACGGCAATTTTGTGGTGGATGAAACCGGCATGGCCGCGGTGCTGGACTGGGAACTGTCGCACCTGGGCGATCCGGCGGAGGATCTGGGCTGGCTGTGCGTGCGATCCTGGCGCTTCGGCAAGCCGGAAAAAGAAGTGGGCGGTTTTGGTGACCTGCCAGAATTATTGCGCGCCTACGCGCAGGCCGGTGGCACGCCGATCGATCCGCAGCGGGTGCGTTACTGGCAGGCCTTCGGCACCCTGCGCTGGGGCATCATCTGCCTGTTCCAGGTATTCAGCCATCTGCGCGGACACCAGCAGTCGGTGGAACTGGCCGCCATCGGACGCCGCGTGTCGGAAACCGAATTCGATTTTCTGGAGTTGATCCGCTGATGCCAACCGATCGCCCCACCCCTGTGGAAATCCTGCAGGCCATTGAAGGTTTCCTGCAGGAAAAAGTCGCCCCGCAGGTCGACAAGCACACGCAATTTCATCTGAAAGTCACCGCCAACCTGCTGCGTTTGCTGCAGCGGGAATGGAATCAGGGCAATGCGCTGGAACTGGCCGAGCTGGCCCGGCTGCAAGCCTTGCTGAACAGCAAAAGCGATGACCTGACTGCACTGAACCAGCAGTTGTGCGACACAATCCGCGACCAGCAACTGGCGCTGAATGACGCCGCACTGCTGGAGCACTTGCAACAGACCACCCGCGCCAAGCTGGCGATTGACAATCCGCGTTATCTGTCAGGGCGCTGATCACCGTTGTATTGTCTGCCAACCCCTATAGCCCCGGCACAGGAATGTCGTAGACTGCTATCCCATTATTCATAAAGACATTCGACGGAACGGCAGTAGCAGTCGGAAATCATCCGCACCATGCTGCGACATCCCTACCTGTTTGCACGACAGGTGGAGCTGGGCATTCAACTTCTGGGCAAAGGTGCGTTGACAGCGAGGGACAGGGAGCTGGCTGTCTTGCGCATCGCCTGGCTGTGTCAGGCGCCTTATAATGGGGCGAGCATGTGCACATCGCCAAAAGTACAGGCATCACCAGTGAAGAAATCGAACGTATCACTCAAGGTTCAGCGGTTGCTGGCTGGCAGTGTGATACAGATCTGGATCGGTGAGTTCCCTTTTTTTACCACCAAACGATTCATACAACGCGCGATGTCGTTGCAGCCCGTATTCATCTGATCGATACGGGTAGGAACGTACCCACGCGACCAGATTTTCCAAATGCTCATCCTGCGCCTGCACGGAATCGAATTTTTCAGGTTCCCAAGGTCGCGAGCGACAATGAGCAACGCAAACATCAACCCCGGGATTGAGAAAGATCAGCTCATCGCAATCATCCAGGATTGCCTCAATGATATCCGCGTAACAGCCCTCGATTATCCAGCAGTCATTGCGTTCAATGAACTGTTTAACCTCAGCGACACTGTCCTGAAGTGGGCGCCGCTGGAT
>JBMOPR010000686.1:0-7916 GCA_049323075.1 Pseudomonadota bacterium | reverse complement strand
GCCGGCACCGTTGGGGCCCAGCAGGCCCACGATCTGGCCGCTCTCGATGGAGATGGAGACGTCTTCCACCACCTTGCGACCCTTGTAGCTCTTGGCGAGATGGGAGGCGCTGAGTCGGCTCATGGAACTTTCGGGTCCGGGGCTGGGGTGGTGGGAGCAGGCGTGCCGGGTGCTGGCACCACCGGCTCCGGTGCGATTTCGGCAGCAGAGGGCAGGATCATTTCCACCCGGCCCTTGCCTTCCTCACCTTTGGGCGTGCTGGTGGACTGGCCCACGGCCCGCAACCGCTGGCTCTGGATTTCGTACACGATTTCCTCGCCCTTGAACACGTTTTCGTTCTGGGTGATGGAGGCGGTACGCTTGAGGATCAGGGTCTGTTCCCGCACCCGGTACTCGATATTGCGGGCGGTGGCCACCACGGCGGCCTGGTTGGCGGTGGGTACCTGGGAAAAGTTGGCGGGCGTGCCGTCGGCAGACACCCGGTCCACCTTGCCCTGGGCGGTCTGGATATGCAATTTTTCCGCGTTGATTTTCAGCGTGCCCTGGGTGAGTACCACATTGCCGGTGTAGGTGGCGGTGCCGGCCTTGTCGTCCAGCGTGGCGCTGTCGGCGACGATTTTCAGCGGCTGCTGGCGATCGCTGTCCAGTGCCGAGGCTGCCGGTGTCGCCAGCAGCAGGGCGGAGAGCAGGAGCAGTTCAGGATTTTTCAGGTTCATAGATGCTGGTCACCTGACTTTTGAGTGTCAGTTTGTTGGTGTTCAGATCGGCGTCCAGGCCCAGTGCCTCGATATAGATGCCTTGCTGGCGGATGACAATCCTGTCGTTGGTGCTGGCCTGTGAGGTGCGCGGATACAGGGTCAGCGTGGGCGTTTCCATGATGGCCGCCCGTTCCACGTTCTGCTGCACGATCACCACGTTGCCATGCAGAAAGAGTTTATCCCCCTGGGCGTCTGAGCGGGCCTCGTCGGCCATGGTTTTCCAGGCAGGTACCTGGTCCTTGAAGACCAGAACGTCCGGGCGGAACATGTGGTTTTCGTTGGCGTCGATGAACTGCAGCATGCGGGCGGCGTGGAGCTGGTACTGCTTGTTGCCCCGTTCGTCGAAGCTGATCTGTTCCACCAGCAGTGCCACCAGATCCGGCTGGGCTTCCTCGCCGGTCTGGGCCGGTTCGGATTCAAACCACTCATCCCACCCGCTGTATGACAGCAGTGCAACGATCATCAGTCCGAGCAGCATGCTGGTAAGGGTGGCTTGCAGGCTCTGTTTCATGAATGCGGGGCGGCCATCAGTTCAGGTAGCTGGCGAGGATGCCGTCGAGGGTGCCCTGCGCGGCCATCAGCCATTCGCAGAATTCCCGTACTGCGCCGTCGCCGCCGCCCCGGGTCATGACCAGGTCGGCATGCTCGCGCACGATGGGCAGGGCATCGGCCACTGCCACGCCGATGCCGGCAAAGCGGATGGCGGACAGATCCGGCAGGTCGTCGCCCATGTAGGCCACTTCGTGGGCCTGGATGCCCATGGGCGCCATCATTTCCTTCAGCGCGACGATCTTGTCTTCACGACCCTGCACCAGTTTGCTGATTTTCAGGTCGCTGGCGCGCTTCTTCACCAGCTCGGACGTGCGGCCGGTGATGATGGCGATTTCGACGCCGGTGGACCGCAACAGCTTGATGCCGAGGCCGTCCTTGACGTTGAACGCCTTGGTCTCGTTGCCGAAGTCGGTGTAGTAGAGGCGGCCATCGGTCATGACGCCATCGATGTCGAAGGCAACCAGCTTGATGGTGCGGGCGCGGCGGCGCAGTTCGTCCATGTCCACCTCCTTACACCACGCCGGCACGCAGCAGATCGTGCATGTTCAGTGCGCCGGCGGGTTTACCGTCGCGGTCCAGCACCATCAGGGCGGTGATTTTTTTCTGGTCCATGAGGTTCAGCGCTTCCACGGCCAGCACATGGGCCTGCACAGTTTTGGGATTTCTGGTCATCACATCACGGATCGGGGTGTTTTTCAGGTCGGTGCCATGATCCAGCGCGCGACGCAGGTCGCCGTCGGTGAAGATGCCAGACAGTTTGCCGCTGTGATCAATCACGCCGGTCATGCCCAGGCCCTTGCTGCTCATTTCCAGCAGGGCGTGGCTGACGGTGGTGTCATCCCTGACCAGGGGAATGTCGTTGCCGGTGCGCATGATGTTTTCCACCAGCAGCAGCAGGCGGCGCCCAAGACTGCCACCGGGATGCGACAACGCGAAATCGTCCGAGGTGAAGCCGCGGGCTTCCAGCAGAGCGACCGCCAGTGCGTCGCCCATCACCAGCGTGGCGGTGGTGCTGGCAGTGGGGGCCAGTCCGAGCGGACAGGCTTCTTCCTTTACGGCCACATCCAGATTCACGTCGGCCTGGGTGGCCAGCGGCGAGGTGGGGACACCGGTCATGCTGATCAGGGGGGCCCCCTTGCGCTTGATCAGGGGCACGATGGTGACGATTTCCTCGGTCTTGCCGGAGTTGGAGATGGCGATCACCACGTCGGTGCCGGTGATCATGCCCAGGTCGCCGTGGCTGGCTTCGCCCGGGTGGACAAAAAAAGCCGGGGTGCCGGTGCTGGCCAGGGTGGCGGCGATCTTGGTGCCGATATGGCCGGACTTGCCCATGCCGGTGACGATGACGCGACCCTTGCAGGCCAGGATGATCTGGCAGGCGCGGGCAAACGTGGCGTCGATGCGGGCGTGCAGGGCCTGGGTGGCCGCCGCCTCGATATCGACGACGCGCTGGCCGGAGCGGATGAAATCGAATTCCATGGTGTGCGTGTCCTCGGGGGCTGCGGTCACGGTGGCGCCCAGTGTAAACCAATCGGGCGCGAACTGTCAGATCCGTTCCCTGCCCCCCTGTACGACTAAAGTTACGCGGCAAATGCTGCGCGACAAAAGCGGCAGCAATTTAATGAGAAACCGTCGACCCTGCAAGTGTGACCACGGATTTTTCCTTTACCGGCCGGAATGCTATAGTGCGGCCCTTGTATAAAGTGTACGGCCCTTATCCTGCATGGCCGGGGCCATATCCCGCTGCAGCCGGTGCGCGTGCATTCGCCAGTCGATAGGACGTTCATGTCACCCAATCCCGAAAACTATGTTGAGATCCGCAATATGTCCTTTTACCGGGGCGAGCGGGCGATCTACAACAACGTCAACATCCGCATCCGCAAGGGCAAGGTCACCGCGATCATGGGTCCCAGCGGCACCGGCAAGACCACGCTGCTGCGGCTGATCGGCGGCCAGCTCAAGCCTGACCAGGGCGAGATTTTTGTGGATGGCCACAACATTCCCCGGCTGAACCGCAAGGAACTGTTCCAGGTGCGCAGCAAGATGGGCATGCTGTTCCAGAGCGGCGCGCTGTTTACCGATATTTCCGTATTCGAGAACGTGGCCTTCCCGCTGCGGGTTCACACCCGGCTGCCGGAGGACATGATCCGCGATCTGGTGCTGATGAAGCTGCAGGCCGTGGGGCTGCGTGGCGCCAAGGATCTGATGCCGAGCGAACTGTCCGGTGGCATGGCGCGGCGGGCGGCACTGGCGCGGGCCATCGCGCTGGACCCGGAACTGGTGATGTACGACGAACCCTTTGCCGGCCAGGACCCGATGGCCATGGGCGTGGTGGTGCAGCTGGTGCGGCTGCTCAACGACGCGCTGGGGCATACCAGTATCGTGGTGTCCCATGACGTGCACGAAACGGCGAGCATTGCCGACTATATCTATGTGATCGCCGATGGCGAGGTGATCGGCGAGGGCACCTCCGAGGAAGTGATGAATTCCAGCCTGCCCCGGGTGCGCCAGTTCATGCAGGGATTGCCGGACGGCCCGGTGCCGTTCCACTATCCGGCGCGCAAGCTGGGTGACGATTTCCTGCGGGGGAATCCGGCATGATCGACCGCATACGCCTGATGGGCCGCAATGTGCTCGATGTGCTCAATGCCTTCGGCCGTTCCGGCCTGTTTATTTTCCATTCCCTGTGGGCGTTGCCCAACCTGCGCACCAATGTTCCCCTGACCGTGAAGCAGATCTATTCGGTGGGTGTGCTGTCGCTGGTGATCATCGTGGTGTCCGGCCTGTTTATCGGCATGGTGCTGGCGTTGCAGGCCTACAACATCCTGAACCGCTTTGGCAGTGAACAGGCCCTGGGGCAGATGGTGGCGCTGAGCCTGCTGCGGGAGCTGGGTCCGGTGGTGGCGGCGCTATTGTTTGCGGGTCGCGCCGGTTCCGCCCTCACGGCCGAGATCGGCCTGATGAAAGCCACCGAACAGCTGGCCAGCATGGAAATGATCGGGGTGGACCCGCTGCGCCGCATCATTGCACCGCGTTTCTGGGCCGGTGTCATCTGCATGCCGACGCTGGCGCTGATCTTTTCTGCCGTCGGCATCTGGGGCGGCTACCTGGTGGGCGTACCCTGGCTGGGCGTGGACGATGGTTCGTTCTGGGCCAACATGCAGGAAAGCGTCGAATGGGGCGAGGATGTGTTCAACGGCATCATCAAGAGCATCGTATTCGGTATTGTCGTCACCTGGATCGCCGTGTTTCAGGGTTACGACACCATTCCCACTTCTGAAGGCATCAGCCGTTCCACGACCCGTACCGTGGTGTACGCGTCCCTCGCCGTGCTGGGCCTGGACTTCCTTTTAACCGCAGTCATGTTTGGAGATCTGTAAGATGCGCATGCGTACCCTGGAACTGACCGTCGGCGCTTTCATGCTGGCGGGTGTGCTGGCGCTGGTGTTCCTGGCGCTGCGGGTGAGCGGCCTGAGCGCCGAGAGCGGCGAGGACACCTACCGCATCAAGGCCAAATTCGAGAATATCGGCGGCCTCACCGTGCGGGCCAAGGTCACCATGGCTGGCGTCGTGATCGGCCGGGTCGCCAACATCTATCTGGACCGCGAGGATTTCGTCGGCGTAGTGGAGATGGATATCTACAGGAGCGTGAACAACCTTTCCACGGATTCCTCGGCCTCCATTCTCACCGCTGGCGTGCTGGGCGAGAAGTACATCGGTATCACGGTGGGTGCCGAAGAGGAGAATCTGAAGGAAGGGGACGAGATCGTCGACACCCAGTCTGCCATGGTGCTGGAGGATCTGGTGGCCAAGTTCGTGGTGGGCAAGGTGAGCGACAGTGGTTCCGCCGACGAAGCTCCCAAGGACGACGCCAGTGAGTAAGGTGGTGCGGGTGGATGCCAGCCGCTTCGCGGTGGAAGGCGACATGCTGTTTGCCGATGCGCACGCGCTGCGGGCGGCCGGGGAAGCCCTGCTGCCGACCCTCACCAGCCCGGTAACCGTGGATCTGGCGGCAGTGGAAGGCGTGGGCAGCGTCGGCGTGTCGGTACTGCTGTGCTGGATGCGGGCGGCGGAGAAACTCGGCAAGTCCCTGATTTTTGTGAACATGCCTGAGCGCATGTACGACGTCAGCCGGGTCAGCGGTCTGGACGAAGTGATTCCCTGCTCCCACTGACGCTGCCGGCTGTTCAGCTTGGGGCCGCTTTTGATTACAATGGCGGCCCGATTCGGCATCCCGACATGCTTCATCACGATTTTGCCATACCAGCAACAGGATCCCATCTCATGATCAGTGCAGACGACATCAAGCAGCGCATCGAATCCGGCCTGCCGGGCGCGGAAGTGCAAGTGCGGCTGGACGGAAACAAGTGCGTGGTTGCTGTCGTTTCAGCTGCATTCGAAGGCCAGCGTGCCGTGAAGAAACAGCAGCTGGTTTATGGCTGCCTGAACGACATCATCGCCAGTGGCGAGCTGCACGCAGTCAGTATGCATACCTATACCCCCGCCGAATGGGCGACCCAGAAGAAGCTGGGCGTACCCGGGTTGTAATCCACACGAGGCCTCATCATGGACAAACTGATTATCACCGGAGGCAGACGTCTCGACGGTGAAATCCGCATTTCCGGCGCCAAGAACTCGGCCTTGCCGGTGCTGGCTGCCACCCTGCTTTGCAGCGAGCCCACCAAGGTCTGCAACCTGCCGCACCTGCAGGACATCACCACCATGATCGAGCTGCTCGGTCAGATGGGGGTGGATCTGATCATTGACGACAAACTGAATGTTGAAGTCAACGCCCGCACCATCAAGGAACTGAACGCGCCCTATGAACTGGTGAAAACCATGCGCGCCTCGATCCTGGTGCTGGGCCCGCTGGTGGCGCATTTCGGCGAAGCCCACGTGTCGCTGCCTGGTGGTTGCGCCATCGGCAGCCGTCCGGTGGACCTGCACCTGAAAGGGCTGGAAGCCATGGGTGCCGAGATCGTGCTGGAAGCCGGCTACATTCACGCCTACGCCAAGAAAGGCCTGCACGGCGCCCGCATCGTGCTGGACTGCGTCACCGTTACCGGCACCGAAAACCTGATGATGGCGGCGACCCTGGCCAAAGGGCAGACCATCCTGGAAAACGCCGCCCGCGAACCGGAAGTGGTGGATCTGGCGGAGTGCCTGAACAAGATGGGCGCCGACGTGAAAGGCGCGGGCACC
Organism: Pseudomonadota bacterium; assembly: GCA_049323075.1. Lineage (GTDB taxonomy): Bacteria > Pseudomonadota > Gammaproteobacteria > Pseudomonadales > Ketobacteraceae > Ch67. The sequence continues at coordinate 1,404 of JBMOPR010000686.1, read as the reverse complement.
GACACCATCATCATCAACGGCGTGGATCGCTTGTACGGCTGCGACTACACCGTGATTCCCGACCGCATCGAAACCGGCACCTATCTGGTGGCGGGCGCCATCAGCCGGGGCCGCGTGAAACTGAAACAGACCCGCCCTGAACTGCTGGATTCCGTGCTGCTGAAGCTGCAGGACGCCGGCGCCCACATCAGCACCGGCCCCGACTGGATCGAGCTGGACATGAAGGGCAACCGGCCCAAATCCGTCAACATCCGCACCGCGCCCTATCCCGCGTTTCCCACCGACATGCAGGCGCAGTTCACCGCGCTGAACTGTGTGGCGGAAGGTACCGGAACCATCATCGAAACCATTTTCGAAAACCGCTTCATGCACGTGCCGGAACTCAGCCGCATGGGCGCCAATATCGTGCTGGAAGGCAACACCGCCATTGTTAAAGGGGTGGAGAGCCTGACCAGCGCGCCGGTGATGGCGACCGATCTGCGCGCGTCGGCCGGACTGGTGCTGGCGGGGCTGGCAGCCGATGGCGATACGCTGGTGGATCGCATCTACCATATCGATCGCGGCTACGAGAGCATCGAGGAAAAACTGCAGCGGCTGGGCGCGCACATTCAGCGCGTGCCGTCGTAAACAGGAACACGCCATGACTGCAAAACTGCGCATTGCCCTGTCCAAGGGCCGCATTCTCGATGAAACCCTGCCGTTGCTGAAAACGGCAGGGATCGAGCTGCTGGAAGAACCCTCAAAAAGCCGCAAACTGATTTTCCCCACCACTGATTCCAATGTGGAGATCATCATCATCCGCGCAACCGACGTGCCGACGTTTGTCGAACATGGCGCGGCGGATATCGGCGTGGCCGGCAAGGATGTGCTGATGGAGCACGGAGCGCGCGGCGTGTATGAACCGCTGGACCTGAAAATCTCGCGCTGCAAGCTGATGGTGGCGGGAAAGGTGGCGCCGGGCCCGGTGAGCGGGCGTTTGCGCGTGGCCACCAAGTTCGTCAACATCACCAAACGCTACTACGCCGAAAAGGGCGAGCAGGTGGAAGTGATCAAGCTGTACGGCTCGATGGAGCTGGCGCCGCTGGTGGGCCTGGCGGACAAGATCGTGGATATCGTCGACACTGGCAACACGCTGCGCGCCAACGGGCTGGAACCGACGGAACTGATTGCGGACATCAGTGCGCGGCTGATCGTGAACAAGGCGTCGATGAAAACCAAGCACGCTGCCATTCAGAAGCTGATTGATCAGCTGGGTGTGGCGGTGGAGAACGCGGGGCAGTAGATGGTGGTCGGCTGGCTGCGGGAAGGCCGGTATTCAGGACATTTTCACGCAGCCGAGCATCGCAGAATTGACCGGAAAAGGTGGCGAGTGTCTGAGCGCGTAGCGCGAGTTGCGCCACCGCC
>JBMOPR010000685.1:0-7930 GCA_049323075.1 Pseudomonadota bacterium | reverse complement strand
GAACTGCTGGCCCGCAGTTACGACCAGCTGGGTTATCAGGCGGAGTCAGCGCCCTGGCGCGACAACTACCTGACCGGCGCGCTGGAACTGCGCAAAGGTGTGGTTCCCCCCGTACTGGTTGCCAACTCCAGCGCCATGCTGCAGCACATTCCCATGGAGCAGTTCTTCAACGCCATCGCCACCCTGCTCAACGGCGACAAGGCCGCGGGCAAGCAGGCGGTGATCAACCTGAATTTCAGCGACACCAGGGAACAGTATGTGCTCTGGCTGGAGAACGCCGTGCTGCACCACCGGCAGGGCAGTGCAGAAGGCGCAGATTTCAGCCTGACGCTCACCCGCACCCTGTGGCAACAACTGCTGCTGCGTCAGGCGGGCCTGTCAGACCTGTTGCTGAACGACGATTTCAAACTGGACGGCGACCGCCTGAAGCTGCTGGATTTTCTCAGCCTGCTGGATCAGCCGCAGCCAGACTTTGCAATCGTGGAACCTTGAGGCCGGGTCTTTTGCCGGACTACTCACAAGGCCGGATGCCCTCAAACGCCAGCAAACAATGTCAGCAAGCGTTGTCGCCTCTGCTTCCCGAATCAACTGATCTTACCGACAGTCCAATCCACCATGGGGATATCCGGCAACTCCCTGCCATCATCCACACCGATCTCTGCCTTGATGACATCGTTCAGTTTTGCGTTCATCGCAACAAGCAGATCCCTGTTGGTGTTTCGATCGGCACCCAGATTGACCATTTCGTGAGGATCACTGGCCAGATCAAACAGCTCCACATCGTTGAACTGATACAGCTCGTCGAGTGTAGTGGGTTTGTTGTGATCCAGCGGTGAAAAATACCGGGTGAACTTGTAGCGCCCGTCAAACACCGTCCGCAGGCTGCCACGCTTCTTCATATCGGGTTTGAAACCATCTTTCAGCATCGCCAGAATGGGCTTTTTTCCCTCAGACCTGGCTTCGACAACGTGTTGGAACAAATCGCCATCGTTGGTAACCAGTCCACTGTATGTAAACAACACCGACTCCCGGGTTGAATGCACCTTGGAAGCACCCGGATTGCTCAGCACAGGTGAAAAATCCTTACCCGGCAATTCACGTCCTGCGAACTCAGCTGCGCGGGTGGCATCAACGCCGGCCAGCGCCAGCATGGTGGGTGCAAAGTCGATATGCCCCGTCAAAGCGCGGGTATCCTGCCCACCCTTTACATCCGGATGTACGACATACATCGGCAGATGCATGGCTTCCTGGTAGGCAAACGGACCTTTCCCACGCAAACCGTGCGCACCCGCCATTTCACCGTGGTCGGAGGTGTAGATAAACGCCGTGCGGTCTGCAAGCCGCAACGCATCGAGTTCACCCAGAATGCTATTGACTTGCAGATCCACCGAACGGATGGAGTTGATATAGAAATCATTGAAGCGGCGCCACCGTTCTTCTTCGGCCGGAATACGGCCGAGCACGTAACCCCACATTTTGTCGAATTCACCATGGGCACCCGGGCGTCCGGGATCATTGAAGGGTTGCTGCAGATTTTTTGCAATGGGCATGTCCCAGGAGGCTTCGTACAGCCTGCTGGCTGGCGCCCGGGCCGCATGCATGGTCAGTGAGCCCGTGTCCTGCACATTGATGCCAGGCGCATCGGTATTGAAATACATGATGTCGTGCGGATTGATCAGACTCACGAACAGACACCAGGGTTTGCCTTCATCCGTCAGGCGTCTGCCGTGACGGCGCAGCCAGGTAATCGCACTGCCTGCAATCAGGTGATCAAACTCATACCCGCCCAGCGTGTGGGCAATCATGTCACCGGGCGAATAAAAATCCGAAAATCCATATCGATCCATCTTCTGCGTGAGCGTGTTGTCACCTTCCTCGCGTTCGAATTCCCGGTTCAGGTGCCATTTACCTTTATAGGCGGTGTAATAACCGGCCTTTCGCAACATGTGCCCAATGGTGGGGAAGTCTGTTGAAAGATTCGGAACATAAGCCACATCGGTGTTCTCGAACATGCCATTGGTAGCGGTTTGCAGACCTGTCAGCATGACCGAACGTGATGAGGTGCACATGACAGCTGGGCAATAGTGATTGTGAAAGGTCACGCCGGTTTTTTGCAAACGCTCGTGCCCAGGCAATGACAGGCCCGCTGGCCATTTATGGAAATAACGCTCCTGATCCGAGAACACAAAAATCAGATTGGGCCTGGACGATGTACGTGCAGAAATTTGGGCAGGTGCTGTCTTTCCAGTATCCGCAAATACCGTTCCGGGCAATTGGCTGCCCGCTACTGCCGCAGCAACTGCGCCACTGGTTTGCGCAAGAAAATCCCTTCGGCTCATGCCGCCGGTTGTCGTTGAATTCTTTTTCATGGTCGGATCCATTGGGTCCCAAAAAAAATGCACTGAAATTATAAGTGATTTTCAGCAACAGCGCTCATTGCCCTGTTGACGCAAGCGCCCACGAAACGACTTCGGCTGGCAGCTTCCACCCGCCGTCAGCGACATCTGGGATTCAGGTCGTGCGCATGCTGGCTTGAAGGCTCCCCGTTATTGCGATGGGGGTCAGCGAATCAACTTTGCAAGCTCGGGACAATGTGTGGACGGGTTTCGCGTTGCGCCATGCCCAGCAGGCTGAAAAATGGCGCGCTCCCATGATGAACGGCTTCATGAAGAAAACTGTCCGCCTGCTCACCGGGGCCCCCAAGATCCAGTGCCGCAAGCGCCGCGTAATCCACTGCATCCGCTGGCACCAGCATCGCCATCTGCGCGATGCGGTCATCAAACGCGGCGGCGTCAGCGGCGTAATCATCCAGCAACGAACGATTGAGCGCCAGGAAGCGGATCAGCATGGCCACGCTGCGCGCCTGTGACGCCTGATAACGCCACAGATCAATACCCAGCGCTCGTCCCAGCCACGCCAGATGCACCAGCCCCTGCGCCAGGAACAGGCCGTAATGCAGCGGACGGCTGCGCTGCAATTCCAGGTGCGGCACGGCAAACGGCGACAACTGCGCACCCATTCGCAGCGGCACATCCGACAGGATCTGCGCGACCTGGCCGTTACGTCCGAGGAATGCCGCGATCGCTGCTGCGACCAGATCGTGCCACACCGCGATGTTGTTGGGAGCCTGCGCACCAGCACGGGAAGTAATGTCATCCAGAAAGGCGGCAAACCACGACTGGATTTCGCCGTGCTCGGCCAACGACAACGCCCCGGCCCGCCGCAACAGCGTCACGGCATCCAGCAGGGGCCACAGATTGCGAAAATCCACAACGCCCCACGGCTGCCCGCCATCGCGACTGCCCGGCACGCACTGCGCAAAGCGCATGTGCGGATGCATGCGCGTGCGCGGATCGATAAACCAGGCCCGCAGCATGCTGGCAGCATGATCGCGGCATGCTGAATCGCCCACCACGGTACCCGCCAATGCCGTCGCACACACATCGTGAATCATGCGCTCCAGCGTGCCGCGATCATTGCTGCGGCTCTCTTCCGTGCCCGGTGTGGATTCGGCCGTGCGCACGCCGTCACGGAGTTCGACTCCCTGCTGCACCGCATCACGGTGCAGATAGGGCGCCATGCTCAGATAATCCTGCCGGTCGCCGCTGGGCGCACAACCGGTTTTGTCCAGCACGCTGGGAATGGGCCGCGCCATCGCGATCTCTGCCTGTTCCTGCAAATACCGGACAACGGCGGCATCCGGGTTGCGCAACGCCGCCTCATCAAAACACAGCAATCGCCCTGCCCGGTTATGCTTCGCCACCACACGCACATCGAGCTGCTGGCACAAGCCAGCCACTCCGGCGAACCGGGAGCGCCAGCGCAACGGATCATTGGAATCGATCTGCGGATCGCACCCGGCTGGCAACCGTGCCACCCACCCGCCCTGCACAAAGCGGCCCCGCTCGGGACTAGAACGCACCGGCTGCACATCCCAGCTGGCCGGCCGCCAGGTGTGCCAAGGTCCCGGCACCCCCAGGCGCACCAGCATTTCCGCCTTGTTGCGATTGCCATAACGCAACTGCTCATCGAAACGGTCCTGGCTGTCATGTCTGAATGCCAGTTGCGGCTCGGTGAACGTCACAGGCTGAAAGTGGGGCTGCAGCAAGGCCTGCGCATCCGTCACGCGTGTCAGCGGTACCACCAGGTGCAAAGCCGTCACGTCCCGCTGCGCCAGCTGACGGATTCCGGACCACGCCTGCCGGGTAACGAAGCAGGCACCATCCCACGGCAAGGTCCACTGCGCCCGCCCGCGGCCCAGCGACAGTGCCAGATTCCGCGCCGCATTCAGGCTGATCGCGTACAGGCTCTTGTAACGGTATTTCCATTCCAGCGCGAAAGTGGCAGGTTCAAACGTGGCGGCATCCTTCAGCGCCGCTGCGCTCACCAGCCTGGGCGATACGCCAGACAGATCATTGAAACGTTGTGCATAGGCATCGATATCAAACGGCAGGCGGATGACACGCTGGCCAGCGGCCTCGATCAGTGCGGCGCAGGTATCGGCCAGGCGTTCGTCAGCAATGCGGTTCAGAATCCAGCTCTTCTCGCACCCTTCCAGATCCGGTTCATGCTGCAGGATGAACCGTAGATGCTGCAGCATTTCATCCCTGGCATGCCGCGGCGGCAGGCTGTTGCCCACAATGCGGATCAGCGCGAATTCAATTTCCAGAGGGGGGCTATTCCGAAGGCTCATCAACTGCATCCTGTGCGTGGCATGCGGCGATTATCACCGGCCAGATGCCGGCTTGCCAAAGCAGACCTGCTGTGTGGATGATCCAAGGGGCCAATTAGGAAGGGAAGCAGGGCGCAGCCCGACTACTCAGGCCGCGCCTTTTTTGCTGAGATTGCGCTCTGCTGTGGGCAGGCAGGCGAACAGGTAGGTTTTCTGGATGATCAGGGCGTCGGTACCGGCACGATGCGGCACCATGCCGGTTTCCCGCAACACTTCCTCGCGACTTTGCTGCCAGCGCTCCAGTTGCGGCTCGCTCAGCAGGGCATAAATGGTTTCCAGCTTGAAGCGCTGGATCACGCCTGCTTCATGGAACAGCCGCGCCAGCCAGGAGTTGTCCACACCCCAGCCATCGCTGAATGCGATCTTGCCCTGCAGCAGCATGTTGAGTTCGTCCGCCACGTGGCGCAGATTCTGCCCTTCATTGAGCAGGCGTTCGCGGGAGATGCCATGGATGTCCTCGGCGGATTCCTGCCAGTGGGTCCATTCCTTCAGCGGGCGGATCAGCCAGGCATGGAGGGAACCGTCGGGCATGGCCACGCCGATTTCAATCGGGTAACTGCCCGATCCAAAGCCTGATGCCTCGATGTCCAGAATAATGGGGGTTTCCACGCTTCCATTTGCCTGCAATGCGGCCAGCCATTTCATGTGTGCGCGGTGCACAACGCTGGTTGTCATGATGTCCTTACACTCCACTCATCCTGTTGAGCGGATTAGACCACTCCCATGTGACAAGTTCTGTTTTCTTGTTGGTGACCGGCAATCCCGTCCTGGATCGGGTCTGATTAATATTCAAGCGTAGCAGTATACCGGCATTCCGGTTTCTCCACTGTCGCTTTTTCCACAATTTCTGTGGATAACATTGGGGATTGATTTGGGTTAACTGGCCAGAGCGCCAACAATCCCGCACTCTGGCGTCAAAAGATCGTTTTTTATCCAATTCTCAGTTGTATGAATTTCAGCAGGTTAGCCCCTCAGGCCCGGTTACCCACCGATTGTGTCAATTCGGTGACGCACTGTTGTGGATCATTCCCCGCCTGTGTATTAAATCCGCCGCCGCGCTTGCCTCAGCGCGTAAGCAACCGCTGACCAATCCAGTGCCGGGCAAACTGGTAGGCCGTGCGGCCGCTGCGATTGCCCCGATTGCCCGCCCAGCGTATGCACAGCAATCGCACCTCGTCATTCCATTCGTGCACGATACCGTGGCGCTGGGCCAGCTGCCGTAGCCAGTGCTGTGCTATTTCGAGGTACATGTCCTGACTTAAGGGGTAGAACGTGATCCACAGGCCGAAACGGTCCGACAGGGACACTTTTTCTTCCACAGCCTCGGCGTGGTGCACCTCGGTCTCCACCACATGGGAGCCTTCGCTGTCTGAATGGTAATCAGGCATCAGGTGGCGACGGTTGGAGGTGGCATAGATCAGGATGTTGTCCGGCGGGCAGTAGACGCCACCGTCAAGGGCGCTCTTGAGGGCCTTGTAGGCTTCGTCCTTGTCGTCGAACGACAAGTCGTCGCAGAACAGGATGAAGCGGTAGGGTTCGTCCTGCACCGCCGCCACGATGTGCAGCAGGTCCGCCAGGTCGGACTTGTCCACCTGGATTACCCGCAGGCCGTCGTCGCGGAACTCGTTGAGCAGGGCCTGGATCAGGGAGGACTTGCCAGTGCCCCGGGAGCCGGTGAGCAGCACGTTGTTGGCGGGCAGCCCGCGCACGAACTGCTCGGTATTCTTCACCACCTGCTCCTTCTGCCGGTCCACCCCCAGCACGTCGTCCAGGTTGTTGGCGGGTGTGGCCGGTACGGCTTCCAGCCAGGCATGGCAGGCGTCGCGACGCCAGAAAGCGGCGGGTATCCGGGCCCAGTCCACCGGCGCCGGCCGGGGCGGCAGCAGCGGGTCGAGCCGGTCCAGGAGGCGGTCGAGTTTTTCCACCAGCCGGGGCAGCAGGCCAAAGGATTTCACGGAGAAGGATTTCATGGGCGTCAGGTCCAATTGGCTTCAGAAGTAACACATTCGGGCATTGCGAATTCAGGCTGTGGTTTTCATAGCTCGCACAGATACTGCCATTCGCCGCTGGCTTTTTGCAGCAGGCGGTGGCGTGGACCGGGTGCTGCGGGATTCTGGGTGTCGTGACCGGCATCGCCGTTGTACAGGTAGACAATGGCGTCGTCGGTCTTCACCACATTGGGCTGGATCTGCAGCGGCGGGCGGGCGGCAAAATGCGCCAGGGCAGCAGCCACCGTGGTAAACGGCAGCAGTTGGGTGAGCGTGACGAAGGTGGGCGGCTGCAGTTCGATCCTGCCTTCCACCCGGGCCTGCAGTGCGTTGGCTGGTGTGTGCCATTCGAAATCGTGAATCTCGCCACCGTCGATCTGCACGGCCTTGCCGGTGACCGGCGCCAGGAAGAACCAGGTGCTGAAACGCTTGGGACGGATCACCGGGGTGGTCCAGTGGGAATGGTAAACCAGGTCCGCTGCGGTGATTGCGATGGCGGCCTCTTCCAGGGTTTCCCGCACCGCAGCCAGTTTTGCAGCCTGCAGGCTGTCGTTGCCGGCGGCTTCGAATTCGTGCGGATCGATGCGGCCACCGGGAAACACCCAGCTGCCACCGTAGGCGATGTCGGAATTGCGCCGCAGCAACAGGACCTTCATGCCGCTGGGCGTGTCCCGCAGCAGGACAACGGTGGCGGAGGGAATCGGGGTGGACATGGCAGTACTTCCGGAAACGGGAAAAGGTGCAAGAGTGGTGGATCGGTCATGCAGCGTCAAGCACCGGCCACGACAACTTTGGGCCGTTTGCACGACAGGCTGCTGTGACTTCGGCAGCTCTTTGCCAGAGTGGGATCAGTGGGCAGGTTCGGGCAGGTGTGCGCGCAGAAAACGCTCCAGATCCGGCGCTGCCAGCGGCCGGCTGAACAGGTAACCCTGCGCCTGCATGCAGCCTTCGGCCTGCAGGAATCCGCACTGCAGATCCGTCTCCACGCCTTCCGCCAGCGTTTTCAGGCCCAGGCTGTTGGCCAGCGCAATGATGGCGCGGGTGATGGCCATGTCATCGGCCGCGTCGGGCACGTTCATGGTGAAGGAGCGGTCGATCTTGAGCTTGGACACCGGCAGGTGCTTGAGGTACGACAGCGACGAATAGCCCGTGCCAAAATCGTCGATCGCCAGCTCCACGCCCAGCGCGCGGAATTCCTGCAGGATGGTGC
>JBMOPR010000684.1:0-7948 GCA_049323075.1 Pseudomonadota bacterium | reverse complement strand
GCACTGAAGGGCAGGTGAAAGATGCGCGGGTGGTGAAGGCCGAGCCGCCCGGCATTTTCGACCGGCCCGCCCTCGACGCCGTGCAACGCTTCCGCTTCCGGCCACGCACGATGGGCCCGCTGGCGGTGGAAGTCACCGGCGTGCAGAACCGCATTCGTTTCCGGCTGGAAAAACCATGACGACGCTGTGGCCCCGTTCACTGCTGAAACGCATTCTGTTGGCCGGCAGCCTGCTGCTGGCAACACCACTGTGCGCTGCCACGGAAGCTGCGCCCAGCGTTTCGGTATCCTTCTATAAAAAACTCGGCGAGGCCCACGACTGGCTGCAGAAAAAGCACCAGGAAAATGCGCGCGCCATTTTGCAGAAGCTCACCGAGCAGGCCAATAACAGCGCCTACGAAAATGGTCTGGTCTGGAAAATGCTCGGTTACCTGCATTACCAGAACGGCGATTACAAGCAGAGCGCGCAGGCGTTCGAAAAAGCATTGCAGTTCGATATCCCTACCGTGCTGGCGCAGGACGTGCGCAAACTGCTGGGGCAGGTGTACCTGGCCGATGGCCAGTATGAAAAGGCGGCGCAGCACCTGAACCGCTGGCTGACCCAGGCCACAGCCGAGCAGCAGGCCAGCGCCTGGGACGTGCGGCTCGCACTGGCCCAATGTTATTACCAGCTGAAGCAATACCAGAAAGTGGTGACCCACCTCTCCGCCGTGATCCGCCAATATGAATCCGAAGGACGCCAGCCGAAGGAGGAGTGGCTGTCACTGCTGCAGGCCAGCCTGGCGCAGACAGATGCGGTGCAGGAACGCATCGAAACCATCAAGCGCCTGTTGACCTGGTATCCCAAGGCCGAATACTGGATGGCCCTCGCCGGCGCCTACGGTCAGATGGACAAGATGCAGGATTACCTGGCCACGCTGTCGGTGGCGCGACGCAAGGATCTGCTGCGAAGCGAATCGCAGTATGTATCGCTGGCCAGCGTTTTTTATTCCCACGACGTGCCCATGAGTGCCGCCGCGGTGATGGAAGAAGGCCTGCGCCGCAACATCATCAGTGCCAACGCCAAGAACCTGCGTTTTCTCGCCGCCTGCTACACCCAGGCGCAGGAATTTGAAAAGGCGCTGGAACCGCTGCAACAGGCCGCCGGCAAATCCGAGGGAGGTGAAATCGATGCCATGCTGGGCAACGCCTATTTTCAGCTGGCACGCTGGCCGGACGCGGCCAACGCGCTGGAAGCGGCAATCCAGAAGGGCGAACTCATGCAGCTTGCCACCGTGTGGCTGCTGCTGGGGCAGGCCTACCTCAACCAGCAACAGTACGAGCGGGCCGTGTACGCCTTTCGCCAGGCCAGCCAGGATGAATCCCGCGCCAGGCAGGCCAAACAGTGGATGCAGTACGCGGAATATGAAAAAGACCGCCACGCGCAACTGGGTCTGATAAAGTCCGCCCCAGGCACTGCCCAGGAACCGAATCATGAAAGCCATCCAGATCCAGCCGGATAAAAGCCTGCTCTGGCAGGACACCGCCGCACCCGCACCCGCACCGGGTGAGGTCTCCATTCGCGTCCACGCCACCGCCATCAATCGCGCAGACCTGATGCAGCGCGCCGGCCTGTACCCGCCACCGCCCGGTGCCAGCCCCATTCTCGGCCTGGAATGTGCCGGCGAAATCAGTGCGGTCGGCACTGGCGTTACAGAATGGAAAATTGGCGACCGCGTCTGCGCCCTGCTGGCGGGCGGCGGCTATGCCGAAACGGTGGTCTGCCCCGCAGATCATGTACTGCCAATACCGGACGCGTTTTCCTGGGTGCAGGCTGCCGCCCTGCCGGAAGTGTTCGCCACCGCCTGGCTCAACATCTTCATGGAAGCCGGCGTCAGACCCGGCCAGAAAGTGCTGCTCCATGCCGGCGCCAGCGGGGTCGGCACCGCCGCCATCCAGCTGTGCAAACAACAGGGCAACCCGGTGTTCGTCACCGTGGGTGACCCGGCCAAACTCGAATTCTGCTGCCAGCTGGGGGCCTGTGCCGGCCACCTCCGCACCCAGGGCGATTTCGAATCCGCCGTGAAGGAATGGAGCGGTTCCGAAGGCGTGCACGCCATTCTCGATCCGGTGGGCGGCACCTACCTGGAGCAGAACGTGCGCCTGCTGGCCACCGACGGCAGCCTCGTCATCATCGGCCTGATGGGAGGCCGCAGCGCGCCGCTGGACATCGGCCGCCTGTTGATCAAACGTATCAGGGTGATCGGCTCCACCCTGCGCAGCCGCAGCAACACCGACAAGGCCGCCCTCATTGCCCAACTGCGGGAAAAGGTCTGGCCCGGCTTTGAAAACGGCACCCTCAAGCCCATAATTCACAAGGTGTACCCGATCCAGCAGGCTGACGCCGCCTTCGCCGAGGTGGCCAGTAACGCAACCATCGGTAAAGTTGTATTGTCTGTAACCTGAACGAGACAAAGTTGATCAATACGCCCGGCACCGGGTTGAATTAGACTGATCATCCACTCAACATAACAATACCGCAGCGAGCTACTCAGGGAACCCAGGTGATGGAAGCAACACTCATGCGGGTCGACGCCAGCGATCTCGACCTGTTCTCCCCGCAGGAAGACCTGTTCGAACCACTGAACACCAAGACCTTCAACACTGGCCGCATTGACCGGGCAATTGCCGACTCCGCCCATCGCGCCCTGCAGGTGTGCAACGCCCAGGCCCAGCTGATGCTGGCGCAATACCAGACCCATACCGTCGAGAACATGCTGTGTGCCCGCAAGCGCGCCGAGCAGATTGCACGGGAACTGGGTGAATTCGACTACGATCCCGATCAGCCCCGCACCAATCCGTTCGAGGAAGCGCCCCTGCGCGCCTCTTGGGAGCAGGGTTTCGCGCAGGCCCGCGCCGAACGCCGCAGCCATCCCATGACCGTGCTGCAGAACAAGCTGTGGGACGAAGGCATCGACACGGAAGACACCCGCTCCCAGTTCGAACTCTGCGCCCTGCAACTGTTTGCCCTGGCCGCCGACCTTCCGCCGGGTCGCCTGGCGGAGCGGGCCAAGCGGCTGGCCATGGAAATGTGCCGCTACCAGGAAGGTGAAAGCCCCACACCCCAGCGCCAGCATGAAATCGACCGCTTCATGGCCACCCAGGCCGAGCGGCTGGCGGCCGAACTGGATTTCTGACGTGAATCCCGGCCCAGTCCCCGCGCCCGTTCCTGCCTCATGACCCGGGAACATCCGCTCGCCCGTAAATGGAACCAGCGCTACACCGAAAGTACTGACGCCGGCACACCGGCAGCGGTGCTGCTCCATTGTGCCCATCTGCTACCTGCCCGCGGCGAAGCCCTCGACCTTGCCTGCGGCCTGGGTGCCAATGCCCGTTTTCTCGCGCAACGGGGCCTGCACTGCACCGGCTGGGACATCAGCCAGGTGGCCCTCGACCAACTGGCGCGCTGGCGCGGTGACGATGGCGCGCAAGTCTACACCCAGCTGCGCGACGTGGAAGCCGAACCACCGGCGCCCGCCAGCTTCGACGTCATCGTCGTCAGCGATTTCCTGCACCGCCCGCTCTGCAGCGCCCTCAGCACCGCCCTGCGTCCGGGCGGTCTGCTGTTCTATCAGACCTGGTGCGCCGACAAGTGCGCTACCGCCGGCCCGTCCAATCCGGATTTCCTGCTGCAGACCAACGAATTGCCGAGCCTCTTCACCGGCCTGGAAATCCGCTTCTACCAGCATTTCTCGCGGGCCGGCGATCTGACCTTGGGTGACCGCGACCGCGCCTGCCTGGTGGCCCAGCAACCAGGCTGACGCCGGGGCAGCGCCGGCACCACACTGGCGCAGCCGGCCATTTCTCCTACACTTATCAGGTAAGTAGCCATCTGCGCAGGACGTCGTGCCACTGCCATGAATATGGACCTGATTCCGTACCACAAGAAAAAAGTGCTGATCATCGAAGATCTGGCGGAGATGCGCTCCACCCTGAAATCCATGCTTGCCAACATGGGCGTACAGTCCATGGAAACCGTCAACAATGGCGAGGAAGCGCTGGCCAAGCTGGCACTGAACCAGTACGACATCATCTTCTCCGACTACGAACTGGGCCGTGGCAAGGATGGCCAGCAGATCCTGGAAGAGGTACGTCATTCAGGCCTGATTCCCGCATCCACCGTGTACATCATGGTCACCGCCGCACAGACGGTGGAGATGGTCATGGGCGCGCTGGAGTTCGAACCCGACGGCTATATCACCAAACCGGTGACCCTCGAAATCCTGCGTACCCGCCTGAACAGAATCATCCGTACCAAGGACGTGTACCAGGAAATCAACCGCGCCATCGACCGCAAGGACATCAACGGCGCGCTGGAAGCCTGCAACCGGCTGGCGGTGGAGAATCCCAAATTCGCACTGCCGGCCTACCGCATCAAAGGCAAGCTGCTGCTGAACGAAAACCGCATCGAGGAAGCCCGCGACATTTACGACACCGTGCTGGGTATCAAGCGGGTGGCCTGGGCAATGCTGGGCATGGCCAAGGTGCACTACCTGCAGGACCAGCTGGACGATGCACAAAAGCTGCTGGAAGGGTTGGCCAACACCAACGTCAAATACGTGGAAGCCTTTGATTGGCTGGCCAAGGTGCTTGAAGCTCAGGGCAAACTGAAGTCGGCGCAGGCCGTACTGGAAAAAGCCGTGGAGCAATCGCCCAAGGCTGTGCTGCGGCAACAGGAACTGGCCCGCGTCGCCGAATTGAACGGCGACTACGAAACGCTGCACAAAGCCTGCCGCAAGGCCAACGCGCTGGCCAAGAATTCCGTGTTCCGGAACGCCGACCTGCTGATCCGTTATGCCAAGTCCATGCAGCCCAAAATCAAGCACGGCAGCATGCGCGACCAGAAACTGGCAATCAGTGAAGCCATGTCATTGCTGGAAACCGCCAAAACGGAATTTCAGCTCAACATAGCGCAAACGCTGAAATGCGCGCTGGTGGAGGCCCAGACCCTCTTCAACAGCGGCAAGGAAATCGAAGGCAAGCTGGCCTATAAAGCTGCGGTAACGATGCTGAAAAATGAGGAGTTGCTGTCGCTGGACGATCGCCTGGACGTATTCGCCGCCAAGCTGCAGTTTGAAGACAGCAGCGACGCCGCAGCCTACGGTGCAAAACTGCTGGCACAGATCGGCAATAACCGGCGGCTGCAGGCCAACTATTACCGGGTAATGGATTTCCACCTGTCCAAGCAGCCCGAGGAACGTCTGGCACTGCTGAAAAAGCGGGGCCAGGAGCTGATGGAACGCAACGATTTCGAGGAAGCCTTTGACGTGCTGCAGCGGGCAGCGCGCGCCGCCAATACCGACGCTGACAGCCAGGTGTCCGCGCTCACCGCCGGAGTCAACCTGTACCGGCAGGGTACCCGCAGTACCGAGCTGCTGGAGGATGTGAACAGCCTGTTCAAGGCGCTGGAGAATCTCAACACCGGCGATCCGCGCTACCCTGCACTGGAAAAGCTGCGCCTGCAATGGTCGCAGCAGACCAGCGGTACCCCGTCATGACCGATCCGGTGGAGCAGCAGCTGGCGAACGATCTGCTGGCGGCGTCGATCCATGAAATCAAGAACCGTTTCGGGCTGCTGTTTGCCCAGCTTGAGCAATTACTGCAATCCCTGCCACTGAATGATAACCACAGCCATAGCGCTGATCTGATCCAGGACGAGGCGCAGTTCATTGGCAGCGAACTGGTGCGTATCCTGGCCAGTTACAAGTCGCTCGACAGCAGTACCAGTGCCAACCTGAACCAGCAGTTTCTGCTGGATTTTCTGGAAGAGAAAGTCGCCCGCCATGCCAGCACCGCCCGCGCACGGGGCCTGCGCATCGACTTTGAGTGTGACGAGGATCTGGCCGCCTTTTTCGATGCCGGCATCATCGGTATCGTGCTGGACACCGCCATCTACAATGCGGCAAAAGAAGGCGCCAAAACCATTCTGCTCACGGCGGAACACGAGCCGGGCAGTGGCGAACTGACGATCCAGGTGCACGATGACGGTCCGGGTTTTCCGCCGGCCATGCTGGAAGCGGCGGCATCCGGACCCGGCGCCATCAAGGCCGAATCCGGTTCCACCGGCCTGGGCCTGCATTTCGCCCGTCGCCTGCTGGCACTGCACCGGGAAGCGGGGGAGGCCGGCGATTCCTCCCGTTGCGGCACCCTGACCCTGGGCCACAGCGACCGCCTCGGTGGTGCCTGCGTCACCCTGCATCTGCCGCAGTAGCGCGGCACGTTTCAATCCCCAATCGGTAAAGACTTCAGGCTATAATGCCGGGTTTTGGGCCTTTGTACCTCCCGGTCTTGCCGGTTCAGAGGGCGGGGCATCCGGTTCCGGACACGCTACAAGCACATCCCTGTGCGCTCGTCCGCGGCCATCCATGGCCGCAAACGGTCCGGAACCGGATGCCCCGCCCTCTGCACCTCGTCCTGCGGTAAACGATTGCCCCGCTGCCTTTAATCACACAAGGTTTTCCATGAGCCAGACACCCATACCCATCGGCAAGGGCCTGACCTTTCAGGATCTGATCCTCACGCTGCAGAACTTCTGGGCCGCCCAGGGCTGCGTCGTCGTCCAACCCTACGACATGGAAATGGGCGCCGGCACGTTTCACACCGCCACCTTCCTGCGCGCCCTCGGCCCCGAGACCTGGAACGCCGCCTACGTGCAGCCCAGTCGCCGTCCCGCCGACGGCCGCTACGGCGAAAATCCCAACCGTCTGCAGCACTACTATCAATTTCAGGTGGTACTGAAACCCTCGCCATCCAACATCCAGGATCTGTACCTGCAATCGCTGCGCCTGCTCGGCATCGACACCAGCGAGCACGACGTGCGCTTCGTGGAAGACAACTGGGAATCACCCACGCTCGGCGCCTGGGGTCTGGGTTGGGAAGTCTGGCTCAACGGCATGGAAGTCACCCAGTTCACCTACTTCCAGCAGGTGGGCGGCATCGAGTGCTATCCCGTCACTGGCGAAATCACCTACGGCCTTGAGCGCCTGTGCATGTATCTGCAGGGCGTCGATTCCGTCTACGATCTGGTCTGGACCGACGGCCCCTTCGGCAAAGTCACCTACGGCGACGTGTTCCACCAGAATGAAGTGGAGATGTCCACCTTCAACTTCGAACACGCCAACGTGCCCAAGCTGTTCGAGCTGTTTGATTTCTACGAAAGCGAATCCAATTCTCTGATGGAAAAAAATCTGCCGCTGCCCGCCTATGAAATGGTGGTGAAAGCCTCGCATACCTTTAACCTGCTCGACGCCCGCCGCGCCATTTCCGTCACCGAGCGCCAGCGTTACATCCTGCGCGTGCGTACACTGGCGCGGAACATTGCGCAGAGTTATCTGCAGGCCCGTGCGCGTTTGGGCTTTCCCATGGCGCCGGAAAATCTGCGCGATGAAGTCCTGGCAAAACTGGCACAGGAGAGCGCCGCATGAACCATCTGGATTTTCTGGTGGAACTGGGCACCGAAGAACTGCCACCGAAAGCACTGAAAAACCTGGCGGAAAGTTTCCGCGACGGCATCGTGAAAGGTCTGGACGCCGCTGGCCTGTCCCACACCGGCGCGCAGTTTTTTGCCGCACCTCGCCGTCTGGCCGTGCGCGTGAAGGCACTGGCCACCCGCCAGCCGGATCGCACCGTCGCCATCGATGGTCCGCCGAAAAAGGCTGCCTTTGATGCGACCGGCAATCCCACACAAGCTGCTCTGGGTTTCGCCAAGAAAAACGGCGTTGAACTCAGCGAAATTGATTCCAGCGGCGAACGTCTGCGTTACGTGAAGGAAGTGAAGGGCAGCGATGCGAAGCAGTTGCTGCCGGCAATCGTGTCCGGTTCTCTGGATCAACTGCCGATTCCCAAACGCATGCGCTGGGGCGCCTCCCGCGTCGAGTTCGTGCGGCCCACCCAATGGCTCGTCATGCTGC
>JBMOPR010000683.1:806-7953 GCA_049323075.1 Pseudomonadota bacterium | reverse complement strand
GCCATACGCCAGATTGACGACGCTGGCCCAGTGCTTTTGGCCAAAGAAATTGCGGCGGATATAACTCACACCCCCTACGAATTCACTGGAATCCGCTTTCGTATTGGCAAAAACCGGATGGCCTTCGTCGTAGGTACTCTGGCCTGCATAAAGCCCCACTGTCACAATGTTCACCCCATCCTGATAGCCGATATCCAGCTTGGCGCCGGCACTGTCGCAGGACACCGCTGAACCGTCCAGCGCATTTCTGCCGACAATGACGGCCGGAATCAGGAACAACCGCGGCGACAGTTTCCAGTAGTAGCTCGCATTCACCTGGCTGGTGGCGCCGTTACGATCCAGCATGTCGCGCTCATTGGCCGTCAGCAAAGGCAATGCGCTGCCGCTTTCCTCATTGTCTATTTCGATTTTTCGATACGTGGCGTCCACGCTGAAGTTGGAGTTCAGAATGCTCTCCCAGCCTGCGCGCAAGCCCCGGGAGGAACGGTCGGTGTCCTCGCGCGCGGCATTGGTCAGATAGGGATCGGCCCACGTGTCGGGCTGCATCAGACCGTTGAACACTACACCCAGCGACATGATCCCAACATTATCCACGCGGTGTCGTACCGATAGTTGCTGGGTGTAATCCAGAAACAACGCATCATGAATCTGGGTACCCAGCGTGAACTGGGTGCGGCCGCCTTCCAGCGTGTAGCGGAAATCCACCAGCGCCAGCGCGGTATAGACCTCTTCGTTGTCGGGCGCGTCCAGCCCGTCAATCCGGTCGGCGTCGTCGATCTGATAAAAGCTGGAAGCAATGTCGTTGGTCACGATACCCAGCGTGGCATTGCCTGAAAATCCAGACGCCTGTGGAATCGGGTTGAGCTGGGCATTGGCACTGCAGGCTAGCATCGCAGCCGCGAAAAACACTGAAAGTTGTCTCATGGAACCGGCCAGAATAGTGAGCGGGGACAGGGGCAGCGGGATTGCACAAAGGGAATCCCCTCTATTTCGCCATTAATAGCGAATTCTGTCCGATCGGGCCTTTACCTGGATCAATGTTCAGTCAAATGGCGCCTGCGGCAGGTTCAAGCGGACGGGAAGAGCCAGAAGTGCGCGTTATACCAGGGGTAGCCCCGGCGCCTTGCCGGCCAGCAATGCATTCACCTGCTCCACCGACATGGGGCGGAAATACAAATAGCCCTGCGCAATGTCGCAGCCATTCTCCCGCAGCTTGCGCTCCTGCTCCCGCGTCTCCACGCCTTCGGCCACCACTTCCAGATTGAGCTTGTGGGCCATGGCAATGATGGCCTGGACAATGGCGGTGTCGTTTTCGTCGGTAACCAGATCGTTGACGAAACTCTTGTCGATCTTCAGCTTGGTGATGGGCAGAAGCTTGAGCGAGCTCAGGCAGGAATAACCGGTGCCGAAATCATCAATGGTAATCTGCACGCCCATGGCTTTGAGCTGCTGCAGCACATCGATGCAGTTCTCCTCATGCTGCAGGGTGCTTTCGGTAATTTCAATTTCACAGGTGCCGGGATCAATCTGGCAGGCGTCATAGACCTCTTTTACGATATCGATAAAATTGCTTTTGTGAATCTGCAGCGCAGAGACATTCACCGCCAGCCGCGCCTTGGGAATGCCGGCCTCCCGCCAGCGCGCCAGTTGCGTGCAACTCTCGCGTAGCACCCAGGTTCCGATATCCACGATCATGCCGCAGTCTTCTGCGATGGGAATGATTTCCGATGCTGGCAGCAAGCCCCGTTTGGGATGCTGCCAGCGCAGCAATACTTCCATGGTGGTGATCTCGCCGGTACGCAATGACACCTGAGGCTGGTAGTAGAGCAGCAATTCACCGGCCTGGAAGCCGCGATGCAGGTCATGGTTCAGGGCCAGGTAGCGCTGCGCTTTTTCCATCATGGCCGGTGTAAAGAATTCGCAGTTGTTGCGCCCGATTTCCTTGGCGGCATACATGGCGGTATCGGCGGCACGAACCAGATCTTCGCCATATTGGCCATCGTCGGGAAACATGCTGATGCCAATGCTGCAGGACACTTCCACCACGTGATTGTCCAGCTGCAGGGGCTGGCTGACCACTCTCAGCAGCTTCTGCGCCACCAGCGCCACGCTCTGCACGCTTTCCACCGGATCAAGCACAATCAGGAATTCATCGCCACCCAGCCGGCCGATGGTGTCATCCGCACGCAGGCAACCGATCATGCGCTCCGAAATAGCCTTGAGCAGCTTGTCGCCGATGGTGTGGCCCAGCGAATCGTTGATCCACTTGAAGTTGTCCAGATCGATGAAGAACACCGCCACCCGTTCCTCGTGCCGCTTGCCGCGCAGCAGCGCCTGATTCAGGCGCTCGAACGTCAGCAGGCGGTTGGGCAGGTCGGTCAACGGGTCATGGTGGGCAAGGTATTGCAACTTCTGTTCCGCACTGCGAACAGCGGTCAGATCAGTCAGCACCAGGATGAAATGGGTTTTCTTGTCGTGATTGTCATAAACGGTGACGATGCTCACCAGGGTGGGAATGGACGTACCATTCTTGCACGTGATCTTGATTTCACCGCGCCACTGGCCACCTTCATTCAACAACTGTTGCAACGTGGCAGGCTGGTCGCGCCGCAGAACATCGCGACTGAGCAGAAACGGCAATTCCCCGGCCATGTCCTCGGCGGCATAGCCGGTGATCAGCGAAAAGCTGCTGTTGCAGGTGAGTACACGGCCCTGGGCATCCAGTATCAGGATGCCGTCCTGCGTGGCTTCAAATACCATGGAGGCCTGATGCAGGCTTTTCTCCGTCTGCTTGCGTTCGGTAATGTTCTGGATCACGCCAATCATGTGCAGCTTCTGGTTGGGCTGCTGCAACATCTTGCCCTGCAACCGCAACCAGCGCAGGGCACCGTCCTGGCCTTTGCTGCGAAATTCCACGTCGATGGTGGCGTTCTCTTCAATGCTGGTATCGATGGCAGCGTTGATGGCAGCCTGGTCCTCGTCGAACACCAGATTCATGAACTGTTCGCGGTCACCAAAAAAAGTGCTCTCCGGGTAGCCGAAGATGATGTCGGCCTGTCCGGCGTACAGCATCTGCGGACTACTGTTCTGTCCGGTCAGCTCCCACTCCCCCATGTTCGCCGCTTCCATGGCCAGGCGCAGGCGCTGCTCATTGCTGCTGAGCATCAATTCATACTGGCGACGCTCAAGGGCCATCTGAATGGTGGCGTGCAGCTCGCGCTCGGAAAACGGCTTGAGCAAATAGCCGTAGGGCTTGGTATTGCGGGCGCGGCGCAAGGTATTTTCTTCAGAATACGCCGTCAGGTAGATCACCGGGGTCTGGTGCTTCTTCATGAGGATTTCGGCGGTATCGATGCCATCGGTGTCCCCTTCGATATGGATATCCATAAGCACGATATCGGGGTGCGACGTTTCTACCGCGCTTAATGCCTGCTGCGCGGATACGGCCATGGCCGGCACTTCATATCCCAGCTTGATCAGGCGTTGCTGCAGGTTGAGTGCAACGATTCTTTCGTCCTCAACCACTACTATTCTTGTGCTCATGGGATAACGTCCTGGCCATTAGCTCTGTTGCGGGAAACACAATTCGAACCGCGTGGGTTCGGTCCGGTTGATCGTAAGAGTCGCACCCAGCTGATCGGCCAGCAGATGCACCAGCTGCAACCCGAGGGTGTCGGTTTTTTTCAGGTCCACATCCGGCGGAATTCCCGCACCATCGTCGCTCACCGACAGCAACACGTAGTCCTGCTCCTTCTGCGCCAGCTCCACATGAATGGTACCGCTGCGTCCGTCGGAAAATGCATGCTTGAGTGCATTGGAAATCAGTTCGTTGATGATCAGGCCACAGGGAATCGCCTGATTGATCGAGAGCAGCACATCGTCGACCGTAAATTCGTAGCGGATGAGGCTGTGGTCGACACTGTAGGATTCCAGCAGCGCGGGAATCAGAGCTTCCAGTACATTGCCCAGATTGACCTGGGCAAAATCATTGGACAGGTACAGTGACTGGTGAATGAGTGCCATCGAACGAATCCGGTTCTGGCTGTCCCGCAGCATTTCCAGCGCCACCGGATCGGAAACACGCGAGGATTGCAGGTCCAGCAGGCTGTGTACGATCTGCAGATTGTTCTTTACGCGGTGGTGAATTTCGCCCAGCAGGATATTTTTCTCTTCGAGCGCAGCCTGGATTTTCTGTTCCTTCTGCTTGCGGTCGGAGATGTCCACAATAGCCGAAAGCACCTTGGTGCCCTCATCGGTTTCAATCGGGTTGAGTCCGATTTCCACCGGAAATTCGCTGCCATCCTTGCGCCGGGCAAACAGATCGCGGCCCGCCCCCATCGGCCGTGATTGCGGAGCAGAGAAAAAGGCTTCCCGCAGCTGGGGATGGTGCTGGCTCAGACGCATCGGCAGCAGCAGTTCAACCTGCTGACCCAGCAATTCCGCACGGGAATGTCCGAAAATTCGCTCGGCCTGGGTGTTCACCATCTCGATGACACCCTGCATGTTGATCATCACCATCGCGCTGGGTGATGATTCCACCACCTGGCGAAAGCGTTGCTCGGCAGCATGATGCAGGGAAATATCACGGGTGACCTTGGCAAAGCCACGCAGCCTTCCGCTCTCATCGACAATCGGGGTAATGACAACGTGGGCCAGAAAGCGGGCGGAATCCCGACCCAGGCGCCAACCCTGCACCTCGCAGCGCCCTTCGCGCATTGCACAGTCCAGTTCCTTCTGCGGCATGCCCTTGGCAATGTCTTCCGGTGTGTAAAAAATCGAGAAGTGTTTTCCCAGCACTTCTTCGGCGGTGTATCCCTTGATGCGCTGGGAACCCGCGTTCCAGCTGGCGATACGGCCTTCCGCGTCGAGCATGAAGATCGCGTAATCACGTACGCTTTCCACCAGCAACCGGAACTGCTGTTCACTTTCGCGCAACGCCCGTTGCAGCGAAGGTACATCCTGTACTTGGCTCATGCTCATCCCTTGGTCCGATTGATCCAATATCTTATAAATATAGTCGATTATGACCTGCCAGCGCAGGCCGGGGCTCTGGTTTGTTCGCATCCCGACAAAACCAGAAACATTTCACAAAAATACACGCACTGGAAGTATGCGTACTCGCAATACATCTTCATTGAGTAAGGTTATAGTCAGGCGAACACAGGGTTTACGCCGTCCATGGCACCATATTCGTGCACCGGTGGCACGCACATTCGAATACGGATTTCTGATGTCGAGGAACGCAGCAAATGAAAAAACTGGCTATTGGCAAAGCATTTACATTGATGGAATCCGGGCCTGTGGTACTGGTGACCACCCACGATGGAAAACGTGACAACGTGATGACAATCTCATGGACCATGGTGCTGGATTTCACGGCAAGGTTCGCCATCACTACAGGCAGCTGGAATCATTCCTACACCGCGCTGCGCAAAACCAGGGAGTGTGTCATCGCCATTCCCACTGTGGACATGCTGGATACGGTGGTTGGCATTGGCACCTGTTCGGGCGCTGACACGGACAAGTTTTCCCGCTTCGGTCTGACGCCGGTAAAAGGCAAAAAGGTGAAGGCACCCCTGATCCGCGAATGCCTGGCCAACATCGAATGCAAGGTCGTCGACATCATCAAGAAACACAACATCATCGTACTGGAAGGCGTGGCAGCCTACGTTGATGTTTCCCGCAAGGAAAAAAGGACACTGCACGCCGTTGGCGATGGCACGTTCATCGTGGATGGCCGCAAACTGAGCCGGAAAAAAAATGATGGCAGACAAAATCCCGCCCGGCATTTAGTGATCCGATACCGGGCGGGATCTGGCGTTGAACATTTATGCAAGCACGCGGACCGTCAATCGCAGATATATTTCACGCAATCTGTTTCGGGAATCGTATCCGACGACCGGATCAAAACTGATTCCTGCTTGCTGACCACATGGCCGCTGCCGTCGCGCACGGTCACCTTCACCGTCTTCGACACCTGCTGCCCACTGGTTACTGTGATCGGCCAGCGGATCTTGGTGGATTGCGCGTTGGGCTGGGCGATGATCGCTCCCGGTGCTTCCCAGGTGTAAGTCAGGAAGCTGTCCAGATCGCGTGGCGTGGCATAAAACTGCCCTTCCGGTTGTTCGTTGGGATCGGCATACAGAATGCCCGGGCCGGCCAGGCCATTGATGCTGACCGACATGTTGCGCCACGCCAGAGCATAACGTCCCAGCACGGTGACGCCACCCTGCACCTGCAGCACCGGAAAATCCAGTACCAGTTTCATGTCGGTGTTGGGCACCAGAAACTGCCGGGCAGTGAACGGCTTCGCCAGATGGCAGCCCGGCCCCTGCAGCATGCGCGCGCTCTTGTTCAACACGTTATTGATACTGATCGGCTGACCATTATTGAACGCGGTGATGATCGGATCGGCCACGTTCAGCACAATATTGGCGACAAAGGTATCGACGCTGCCGTCATAGTCCACTTTCGATGTGCCGCTGCACCAGGCTTCGCTGACGTAATCGTTGAACCAGGGCGCCTGGCCATATCCCACGTAACGTTCCGTGATGCTGAGTTGATCATTCATCACTGCCCAGAAGTTGGTGTACTCACCGGTGAGGATGCCATCGATGCGAGCGTCCACCCGCGTTGTGATTTTCTTGGTGGTGTCGTTATAGGTAATGGTGGACCCGCGAATCTTCACTTTGTTTTCCAGCGCCGAGCCCTTGACCTGCTTGTCGATCTGCCGCTGGCCATAGGCCTTGGCGATGCTCAGCATGCTCTGCAGTGCACGGTCGTCGATATGAATGCCCACCTGCCCGCTTTGATTGTTCACCTCGCGGTAGTTCATGTTTTTCGCCCACCAGTTGCGCGATTCGGTGGTATCGGACGAACCGTAATAACCCGGCTGCTCAAACCACACGGCAACATTGGTACCATAGCCGCCGGCGTCCTGCTGCACGCAGTCCTCGATGCGGATATCCAGGTTCGGCCACAACGCCGGATGCAGGAACGGCTCGCGATCCGTACGGTTGGCTTCGGTCTGGTAGCGATCATAAACGCCCAGTGCATTGCGCATCTGTTTGAATACACCGTTCGCGGTGCCGGCGATCACATTGGTGAATGCGGGCTTGTCCATCACCATGCTGAACACGCTGTAATC
>JBMOPR010000683.1:0-796 GCA_049323075.1 Pseudomonadota bacterium | reverse complement strand
GCGGCGGGGGAATATAAGTGGGAACATCCGGTACTGGCGTTGCTTCGCAATTCTGGCAGATGGCCGCGTGCGGCGCCTGACCGGGCTGCAGGCTGGCGGCAAATCCCAGCAGCAGCGTTGCAACAAGAAGAAAGCGCTGGTCGCGCTGCGGCCCCAATTGATTCATGGCAGTCATTGTCTTAACCCTTGATCCGTCGATGTGAAAAATGGCTCGACGGGCGACTTCCCTGACTGCTACTGCTTTTCCTTCAGCCAGTGACACCCGATGCGGGGCGCATGATAAAGATGCCGCCCCGGACGGTCATGTCACTTTTTCGCAAAAACGGCTGCAGTTTAGTCACGTCCTGCGTATGACTTTCGTTCGGTGGTGATGCTGAAGCTGATTATTGCGGTATACGCGATGCGCCAGGCTGGAACCAGTATTGCGTCCGGTTTGCAAAGGCAACCAGCGACAGCATCACCGGCACTTCAACCAGCACGCCGACCACGGTGGCCAGGGCCGCACCGGAGTGCAGGCCAAACAGTGAGATGGCAACCGCAACCGCCAGCTCAAAGAAATTCGATGTGCCAATCAGGCTGGCCGGCGCAGCAACGTCATAGGGCAGCTTCATCTTGCGCGCGGCGGCGTAAGTGATGAAGAAAATGCCATAACTCTGAATCAGCAACGGAATGGCAATCAGCACGATCGCATAGGGTTGATCCAGAATTACCTCAGCCTGAAAGCCGAACAGCAGCACCACCGTCAGCAACAATCCCATGACAGACCAGGGTTTTACACTGGCCAGAAACGATTTCA
>JBMOPR010000682.1:0-7956 GCA_049323075.1 Pseudomonadota bacterium | reverse complement strand
TGGGCAGGCTCACCACCGGATTGGTGCCCATGATCCAGATCGCCTTCACCTTGCCTGCTTCCACCGCGTCGAACAGCTCTACCGCCTTCAGACCCGGGCCACTGGCCATGCGCGGCGCGTTCCAGAAACGGCGTACGCGGTCCACTTGCTCGGGATAAAAATCCATGTGCGCGGCCAGCTGGTTGGCCAGCCCACCCACCTCGCGCCCGCCCATGGCGTTGGGCTGGCCGGTGAGTGAAAACGGTGACGCGCCGGGCTTGCCGATGCGGCCGGTGGCCAGGTGGCAGTTGATGATGGCGTTGACCTTGTCGGTGCCGCTGCTGGACTGGTTCACACCCTGGGAAAAGGCGGTGACGGTTTTGCCGGTGCGGGCGAACCAGTCATAAAAGGTACGGATTTTGTCGGCGGGAATATCGCAGGCGCTGGCGACGGATTCGGGCGAGGGCGCGTCGGCGCGGGCACTGGCAATCGCGTCGGCAAAACCCTCGGTGTGCGCGGCGATGTAAGACTGATCCAGACAATCCTGCTGCGCCAGATACTGCAGCAGGCCGTTGAACAGTGTCACGTCGCTGCCGGGCTTCAGCGCCAGGTGCAGGTCGGCGATTTCGCAGGTGGCGGTTTCGCGTGGATCGATCACCACCACCTTCATGGCGGGATTGTTCTGCTTCGCCGCCTTGATGCGCTGGAACAGCACGGGGTGACACCAGGCGGTGTTCGATCCGGTGAGCACGATCAGATCGGCTATTTCCAGGTCCTCGTAGCAGCCGGGCACGCTGTCCTCGCCAAAGGCGCGCTTGTGGCCGGCCACGGCGGACGACATGCAGAGGCGGGAATTGGTGTCGATATTGCCGCTGCCGATGAAGCCTTTCATCAGTTTGTTGGCAACGTAATAGTCTTCCGTCAGCAACTGGCCGGACACATAAAACGCCACCGCGTCGGGCCCGTATTGTTCGATGGCGCGCAGGAACTGCTGCGCCACGAAGTCGATGGCCTGGGGCCAGCTGGCGCGGATGCCGTGAATCTGCGGATGCAGCAGGCGGCCGTCGCTGCGCAGGGTGTGGGCCAGGTTGGAACCTTTCGAGCAGAGCCTGCCGAAATTCGCCGGATGTTCCTTGTCGCCCTGCACGGTGATGCTGCCCTTATCAATGCCAGGGCCGCTGGCGCTGATGCCGCAGCCGACGCCGCAGTAGGGGCAGGTGGTGCGGCTGACATTGGAAGCAGTCGTGCTGGAAACGGCGGTGATGGGCATTGTGCGCGATGGCTCAGGCGGCGGCGGATAAAGTGGGGTGGTGGGTTTCGTCCTGGCAGAAATCCTTGCCGAAAATCAGCTGGTCACGCCAGGCGGTGACGTCGCGGCGCTGCTGGATCAGGTCGAACAGCCAGGCGCCGTCCTGAGTGTCGCCGTAAAGGATCACGCCGTCCAGCCGTCCGTTCTTCAATACCAGCTTTTTATAGTGGCCGAGGACGCGGTCGTGCAGGGTGATGGTTTCCGATTCCCCGTCACCCAGGAAATTGCCGGCGGAAAACACGTTAATGCCGGTGATTTTCAGTTTGGTGGCCTGGGCTTTCTGCACGTAACGGGCGATGCCCATTTCCGCCAGATGATTCGCACACACTTTTGCCTGGTCATACAGCGGCGCCACCAGGCCGAACAGCTGGCCACGGTGCTCCACGCATTCGCCCACTGCATAGATGGCGGGATCGAAGGTCTGCAGGGTGTCGGTCACCAGGATGCCGTTGCCGCATTGCAGGCCGGCATCCCGCGCCAGTTCCATGTTGGGAACAATGCCGGTGGCCAGCACCATCATGTCTGCTTCCAGTACGCGGCCGTCAGAGAAATGGACCGCGCGGGCATTGCCCTGTTCGTCGCCGCTGATGCGGCTGGTACGGGCGTTCATGCAAAAGTCGATGCCTTTGGCGCGCAAGGTTTTTTCCAGCAGGCGGCCGGCGGTTTCGTCCAGCTGTTTGTTCAGCAGGTAATTGCTGCTGTGCACCACGGTGACCTGCATGCCTTGCTGGCGCAGGCCGTTTGCGGCCTCCAGACCCAGCAGTCCGCCGCCGATCACCGCCACGTGACGCAATTGCCGGCTCAGCTGCAGCATGCGGTTCACATCGCGGATTTCGCGGAAGGTCAGGATATGGTTGAGATCATGGCCCGGTACGGCGATGCGGGCCGGACGCGAGCCGGTGGCCAGAATCAGTTTGTCGTAGGGGACGACCAGGCCGGACGCGGTATGGATGCGGCGGTGGATGCGGTCGATCTGCACCGCCTTCTCACCTTTGAATAATTGCACGTTGTGCTGGGCGTACCAGTCATCGCCGTTGAGGATGATCTGGTCCACATTCTTTTCCCCTGCCAGCACCGGCGACAACATGATGCGGTTGTAATTGCCGTGGTGTTCCTCGCCGATCACGCTGATCTCATAGCGGTCCGGTGCGATCGCCAGCAGTTCTTCCAGCGTGCGGATGCCCGCCATGCCATTGCCGATCAGAACCAGCCGGGGTTTGCCGTGCGCATATCGGGTTTTCATCTGCCTACTCCTCGCTGCCACGGCAAGGACAGGAGCAAGTGGCGTGCCAGTGGCGCAGGCGAGGCGGGTGCAAGGGTTTTTTGGGCAAAATGCACTATAACGAATAGCTCTGTGCGCCAATATGCACTTATAGCGTGCATTTTGGTGGTGTTGGCAAAACCACTTTGGTGAGTGATTGGTGCAAACTGAGGGGGTGTCGCGCGCCATTATGAATCTTTTGCGCATTTTGCCCGCGAATGTCTGCACCCTGATCTGGCATTTGGGCTATTTCCCTGTCCTGTTTTGGTGATGGCATACGGGTTGCACTTGTCGGCGGGAGCGAGCCCTGTGCTGTCAACAAGGAGAAACCAATGAGTGGCGCTAGCCTGAACCTGCTGGACCTGAAAAATCCGGCGATCCGTACCCTGCATTTTTCATGGATGGCATTCTTCATTACCTTTGTAATGTGGTTTGGCCTGGGCCCGCTGGCGGCTTTCATCAAAACCGAATTCGCTCTCACCGAGCCGCAGTGGAAAGCGCTGCTGATGCTGAACGTGGCGATCACCATTCCGTCGCGGATTCTGATCGGCATCCTGGTGGACAAGTTTGGTCCCCGTGCGATTTACGCAGGGCTGCTGGTGATCAGCGGCATCATCTGTATTGCCTTTGCCTGGGCGCAGGATTACACCCAGCTGGCGATTGCGCGTTTCCTGATGGGCTTTGTCGGTGCCGGCTTCGTGATCGGTATCCGCCTGGTATCGGAATGGTTCCCGGCCCGCAATGTGGGGCTGGCGGAGGGTGTGTACGGTGGCTGGGGTAATTTCGGTTCCGCCGCTGCGGCTGCGTTGCTGCCGTTGCTGGCATCCTTGTTCGCACCGGAATACGGCTGGCGTTTCGCACTGACCCTGGCGGGCGTGCTGTCGATCCTGTATGCGTTTGTGTTTTATCACTTCGTGCGCAACACACCGAAAGGCTCCACTTATTTCAGCCCGAAAAAGAGCGGCGGTCTGGAAGTGAGTTCCTGGCGTGACCTGTGGTTTTACTACGCGCTGAACGTGCCGCTGCATCTGGCGCTGGTGGTGCTGGTGTGGCGCCTGTCGCCCAGCAACCTGAACCTGCTGCCGCAATTCTGGGCCAACGCGGCCTATGTGGTGATCGTGGTGCTGGCGGTGGTGCAGTTCCGCCAGATCTGGCAAGTCAACGCCGAGCATCTGCGCGCCAGCGTGCCGGAGAACCAGCGTTTCAAGTTCAAGCAGGTGTCGATTCTGTCGCTGTCGTATTTCGCGTCGTTCGGATCGGAAATCGCCGTAGTGTCCATGCTGCCGATTTTCTTTATGGAAACCTTCGGTCTGTCGCCGGTGCAGGCCGGTTTTTCCACGGCAGGATTTGTGGTGGCGAATCTGATTGCCCGTCCCGGTGGCGGCTGGATGAGTGACCGTATCGGCCGTCGCAAGGCGCTGAGCATCCAGGTGGGCGGTTTGGCCGTGGGCTATGCGCTGATGAGTTTTATCGACAGCAGCTGGCCTTTGTGGGTGGCGATTGTCATCACCGTTGCCAACTCCTTTTTCGTACAGGCCGGTTGTGGTGGCGTGTACGCGGTGATCCCCCTGATCAAGCGCCGCATGACCGGCCAGATCGCGGGCATGGCCGGCGCTTACGGCAACGTCGGCGGCGTGATCTTCCTCACCGTACTGTCGTTCGTGCACGCATCCACTTTCTTCATGGTGATCGCGGTCTGTTCCGCCATTGTGTTCCTGGCGGTGCAGTTCCTGGATGAGCCGGAAGGCCATATGGTGGAAGTGTTGCCGGATGGCACGGTGCAACTGATCGAAGTTCGGTAAACGTGAAAATCCGGTAAACGGATTCCCGCATACGCGGGGTGGTAGCGGAAACGGAACGGCAACGGAATTCTGTATTCCGCTGCCGTTTTCTCGAGGCGACGTTACTGCTGCGAAGGGTTAAGGTAGCCTTTGCCCTTGTCGGACAGCACCATCTGCACGCGCCGGTTCTGCTGGCGTCCGGAAGGGGAATCGTTGCTGGCCACCGGGTATTGCTCGCCATAGGCTTTCACCGCCATTCGTTCGCGGGCGATGCCGGCAGAGGTGAGCTCATCCACCACCGCCTGCGCCCGTTGCTGGGACAGTGCAAGATTGTACTGGTCTGTCCCCTGGGCATCGGTGAAACCTTCCACCGTGACGTTGGTGGCCGGATTATCCCGCAGGAATTCCGCCAGCGTCTGGATGGTGCGACGACCGCCGGGTTGCAACTGGGCCTTGTCCACTTCGAACAGGACATCCTGCAGCGTCAGAACCAGACCGCGTCGGGTCTGCTCGGCTTTTACATTCTGCGTTTCCGATTGTATCGCCTTGAGCTGCTCTTCTGCGGACGCAGCAGCAGACCTGGCCTCGGTCACTTCCTGCTTGCGGGCGGACAACAGCAGATCCGAGCGGCGGCTTTCCGCCTCTTTCAGCTGATGCTCGATGCTGCCCAGTTCGGCGCGCTGGCGGGTGAGACCAAGCTGCGTTTCCGCGAGATAACGCTGGTGCTCATAGGCTGCGTCGTCGTCGCTGGACCAGGCCTTTTCGGCAGTCTCGACCTGCTTTTTTGCATCGTCCAGTTCAACGGCAGCGAACTGGTTGACGGTGGGGTCCTGTTGCATCTGCGTGACCTGTTGTTTCAGTGATTGCAGTTCGGCAGGCGGTTCGTTGCTGGCACAGCCGGCAGTCAGCAGGACGCTGCCTATGATGACGGGGTATAGCGGTTTCATGAGATATTCTCCTTCCCTTCAGGACATGGCATCAGGATTGCGCATCCAGTTCGATTTTCAGTGCGTCGAGATTTTTGCTTACTTCTTCCAGCGCCTGTTTCATTTTCTCGGTTTGCGCGGTGGCTTCTGCCAGTCGGGCATCCGCCGCGGCTTGCTGTGCCAGTCGTTGTGCCTTCAGGTATTCTTTTTCCTCCATGGCTTTTTCAGCCTGTTCGATTTTTTCCTGGGCCCGCTTCATGGACAGCGCCGCATACTGTTCGCCCTCTGCGCTGTCAGCGCTCTGCACCTGCGTTTTGGCCTGGACCAGTTCAGCCTCGGGTGGCTCCATCGTATTGCAGCCGGCCACCGCGGCCAGCACCGGAATGACAATTGCTGCGGTTCGGGTAAAGGTGTTCATCCAGACCTCCTGGTCTATGGTGAGGGTGTGACACAGCACGGGATTCAATTTTCAGTCCAGTTATCAGACGCGTGCCGGTGAAGATCCGTTCGCGCAAGATTAATCATTGATTTAATAAACGTTATCAGTGACAGGTTCCGGACTGTCGGCGCGCGCAATGGACAGCGCATGCAGTCAATTCTGTAAGATTTGCAGCTGGCGTATCCCATTTTGCAAGTGGCTGTGGGTGCAGAGCGGTAACCTGATGGGCGGGGCCCGGCAAACCGTGTGTCGGCAACGTTGAACCTGGACTGCAATTGCGTTGACGCATGACCGGGCTTCGCTAGAATGCCTGCGGCCGTATTCGACAGTTGTAGTGCCAACTGCTTTGCTGTATCACCGCACAGTCTTTTTATTTTTTGAATTGAGTGAGTGCAGAATTGACTTCGATGTCGTTACAGAACCGAATTGCCAGGCTCGCTGTTACCGTGGCGCAACACTCCAGTGCCGGTGCCAAACCGCGCAACGAGGACAGCATTGCGATCCAGATTCCCCAGGACGCGCAGCTCACCACCAAGGGCATCGTGGTCGCTATCGCCGATGGTGTCAGTGCCGCGGAGGCGGGGCGCGAAGCATCGGAGATTGCCGTCAAGGGTTTCATCAACGATTACTATTCCACGCCGGATTCCTGGAGCGTGAAGCAGTCGGCGCACAAGGTGCTGATCGCGCTCAACCGCTGGCTGTACGGGCAGGGCCAGAAGTATCTGGAGGCGGAAAAAGGCTATGTCACCACCTTTAGCGCGCTGATCCTGAAATCCCAGGCCGCCTATGTGTTTCATGTGGGCGATTCGCGTATCTACCGTTTGCGGGACGGTGTGCTCGAGCAGCTCACCCGCGATCACGTGGCGCGCATTTCCGCCGACCAGTGCTATCTTGCCCGCGCACTGGGCATCGATGTGAATCTGGATGTGGATCTGAAAGTGCTGGATCTGCAGCGCGGCGATCTGTTCCTGCTGACCACCGATGGCGTGCACGAAAAAATCGAGCCGCGCCTGTTGCAGCAACTGCTGCTGGATGGCGAACGCGATCTGGATGTGCTGGCGCAAACCCTGGTGCAGACGGCGCTGGACAACGGCAGCACCGACAACCTGTCATGCCAGCTGGTGCGCATCCAACAGTTGGGGCAGGAAACCAACGAGGATGTGTTCCGCACGCTGCATCAGTTGCCGTTTCCACCGGATCTGAGTGTGGGCATGAAGCTGGATGGCTGGCGCGTGCAGCGGCAGTTGCATGCCAGTACCCGGAGCCAGCTGTATGTGGTGCAGCACGAAGCCAGCGGCCAGCGCGCAGTGATGAAAACGCCGTCGCGCAATTTCATCGACGATCCTGCCTACATCGAGCGTTTCCTGATGGAAGAGTGGGTCGGTCGCCGCATCGACAGCCCTTACGTGGTGAAGGTGGTGGAGCCGCCGGCGGCGCGCACGTTTCTTTACTACCTGACAGAGTTTGTGGAAGGCCCCACGCTGGCGCAGTGGATCGCCCAGCGCAAGAGCACGGATGTGACCGCCGTGGTGGCGCTGGCAGAAAAAATGGCGCAGGGTCTGCGTGCGTTCCACCGCCGCGAAACCCTGCACCAGGATATCAAGCCGGACAACGTGGTGCTGCGCGGCGACGATCCGGTGATCATCGATTTCGGTTCGGTGTATGTGGCGGGTGTGGACGAGATCGCCACCACCTTTGCCCGCGAGCAGGCTCTGGGCACGCTGGACTATTCCGCGCCGGAATACCGTCTGCAGCGTCCGCGCACCCCGGCGGGGGACCAGTTCTCGCTGGCGGTGGTGCTGTATGAACTGCTCACCGGCCAGGCGCCGTTTGGCGAGGCCTATCAAAAAGCGCTGAAGCCGCAGGATTTTCTGGCACTCAAATACGTGCCCGCGTATCGCCGCAACCCGCTGGTTCCTCTGTGGATGGACGGTGCCCTGCGCAAGGCCCTGCAGATCAATGCCGAGTTACGGTACGAGTCGCTCTCGGAATTCGTCCACGACCTGAAAAATCCCAATCCGGTGTTCCTCAAGGCCGACCAGCGCCCCCTGCTGGAGAAGGACCCGGTGCGGTTCTGGAAAGGGCTTTCCCTGGCCCTGCTGGTGCTCAACGTTATCCTGCTGGCGGCATTGGTTGTGTGACCGGGTAGTGTGACGGGGGCGATTCCCGCCCTGCGCCTTGTCACCATTCCGGTTTATACTCTGGCCCCTTCACGTTGTAGCCCCAGACCCGGAATCCGCCATGGAACACACCTACCGCCT
>JBMOPR010000681.1:0-7964 GCA_049323075.1 Pseudomonadota bacterium | reverse complement strand
AAAAAAATGTTTGTCCGTTCCGCCCTTGCCACCGCCATTGCCGTTGCACTGCCGTTGGCGCAACCCGCATCCGCGTCCAGTCATCGCGAAGCGCCGTTCATCACCAACACGCCCAAAGTGGACGGCACGGATTTCTACATGTTCCGCAGCTATGAAAGCGGGCGTGAAGGTTACGTGACGATCATTGCCAACTACCTGCCCCTGCAGGCCGCCTATGGTGGGCCGAATTATTTCGATCTGGACCCCAGCGCCCTCTATGAAATTCACCTGGACAACAACGGCGATGCGAAGGAAGACCTGACCTTCCAGTTCGATTTCAGGGATGTCACCACCGATCTGAAAGTACCGGTGGGCGACCGGATGACGTCGGTGCCGCTGAAAAACATCGGCCAGATCGGCCCCGGCGTGGGTGACACCGCCAACGTCAGCGTGCGCCAGACCTATGAGGTTGCGCTGGTGCGGGGCGATCGTCGCAACGGCGAGCGGCAACCGCTGCGCCAGGCCGGCAGCCGTCGCACCACCTTCGCCAAACCGTTGGACAATATCGGCACCAAATCCATTCCGGATTACAGCAGCTACGCGGCGGCGCATATTTACGAAGTGGACATTCCCGGTTGTTCCGGCACGGGCCGTGTGTTCGTGGGGCAGCGCCGCGAAGGTTTCGCGGTCAACCTGGGCGAGATTTTCGATCTGGTGAACACCAATCCGCTGGGTGCGCCCGATGGTGAAACCAACATCATCGCCGACGACAACATCACGTCGCTGGCACTGGAACTGCCGATCCATTGTATTGCCAGCGGCAAAGAGCCGGTCATCGGCGGCTGGACCACATCGAGCCTGCGCCAGGCCAGTGTGCTGAATCCTGCGCCCGATTTCAGCCAGGGTAAACCGCCGGTGATTCAGGGTGGGCCTTACACCCAGGTGTCCCGCCTGGGCATGCCGCTGGTGAATGAAATCGTGATCGGCCTGGTGGACAAGGATCGTTTCAACAGCAGCAAGCCGAAGGACGATGCGCAGTTCCTGCAGTACGTCACCCATCCCAGTTTCCCCACCCTGCTGGAAATACTGTTCGCCGATGCCGGCGCGAAAGCACCTACCCTGTTTCCGCGCAGCGATCTGGTGGCGGCTTTTCTCACTGGCGTGCCGGGGTTGAACCAGCCGAAAAAAGGGGTGCCGGCGGAAATGCTGCGTCTCAACACCGGTACGCCGGTCACGGCACCTGGATCGCAGCAGAACCTGGGCGTGCTGGGCGGCGATCTGGCGGGCTTTCCGAACGGGCGGCGTCCGGGCGATGACGTGGTTGATATCGAACTGCGGGTTGCGATGGGAGCACTGATCAGCGACAGCGCTGTCGCACCGAACAACACTGCGCCATTCACCGATGGTGCGACCGTCAGCGCCGCGGACTTCGACAATCAGTTCCCCTACCTGAAAACACCGGTGCCGGGCGCTGACGGTCTGTAACGGCAACGCTCATCCATCAATGGCAAAGGAAAACAGTATGCATTCACTCAAACACGCAACCCTGGTTCTGGCGACGCTGGCTCTGTGTGCCTGCGGCGGTGGCGGTGGCGGCAAGAGCCATGTCGATCGCGGTGGCACCAAACTGCCTGCCGACGGAACGCCCTCCATGCAGGAATTTGGTGACGTCGTAGCGCGACTGATCCGGCAGCAGGACGACACCGCCGAACCGGAAGCCATCAACCCGAACCTTTGGAGCTATCACGTCAATGAAAACGAAGCAGCGTTTGACCACCTGTTTTAACGCAGGCGCGCTGCTGTTCGTCGCGGTCGCGGCAAGGGCGGACATTCCGCCCTTGTTGCCGGCCCCGGCGCCGCAGCAGGTGATCGTGCAATTGAGCGCCACGGATCAATGGTTGTCGGCATTCAACCGCTCAAACCGAGTCGACGCGGCGGCCGACAGTGCAGCTTCCGCCGATGAGGTTTCACTTGAAGACATCCGCGCATTGTTGCAGCGGGCCCGCGAAACCGGCGACCAGCGTCTGCTGGGGCAGGCTCTGCATTTTCTCAACCAGATGCCGACGCCAACCACGGAAAGTCATCTGTTGCGCGCCACCGCCTTGCAGGCGTTGCATCGTTTTGATCCCGCCCTCGACGAATTGCAGTTCGTGCTGCAGCGGGAACCCGGCAACGCGCAGGCGTGGCTGCTGCAGGCCACGTTGCACAGCGTGCGCGGTGACTATGCGGCGGCGCAAAAGGCGTGCGGAAAATTACTGGGAAAAGTGCCGGCGCTGCTCAGCGGCAGTTGCAGCAGCAGCGTGCAGGCCCGGCAGGGACAGGCACAGCGCGCTTATGCGCTACTGGCGCAACTCTATGAGCAGACGGCACGGGCGCTGAATGATCCCGCTATTCTGCATCACGCGCAGGTGAGCCTCGCCGACATCGCCGATCAGCTGGGCAATCCGGCGGCGGTGCACTGGTGGGCGCTGGCGCAGCAATCCCGGCCCGGGGATCTGTACACCCGCATCGGCGCCACCCGGAATGCGTTTCACCGTGGTGCCCATGCCGAGGTGGTTGCGCTGACGGAAAACGCCGACGACATCGACGCACTGGCGCTGCTGCGCACGCTGTCCCTGCAGCAACTGGGCAATCCGGCAGCTCTGACGCTGCGGCAACAGCTGGTGCAGCGTCTCGATCTGGCGCGGGAGCGCGGCGATACCCTGCACGGGCGCGACCAGGCCGCGATCCTGCTGGATCTGCTGCAACGCCCTGACGAGGCGCTGGCAATTGCGCAGCAGAACTGGCAGGAACAGCGGGAGCCCGAAGACACGGCGCTGCTGCTGCGGGCCGCACTGGCGGCGCAACGCCCCGACATCTATCGCGCCACCTGCGACTGGCTGCAGCAAAGGAACCAGTGGCATGTGCGTTACCCGGTGCAATCCAACGATTTTCCGGAGCCACTTTCATGAAAATGATGCCCATGAAATTTCCAGCCATGAATTTTTTTGTCATCAGGTTTTCTGTCATAAAACTTCGGGGCCTGAATTTTCTGCGGATACTGTTCCTGACTGGCCTCGCCACGCCCGCCTGGTCCCATCAATCCAGTGAAAGCTATCTGTACCTGAACAGCGCCACCGCCGGGGGCCGGCTGGATATCGCCATCCTCGACCTGCAGCGGATATTCGATCTGGATGACGATGGTGATGCGCAGATTACCTGGCAGGAGCTCACCGCCCGGCAAACGCAAATCGACCGCTACGTGCAACAACGGTTTGCGCTGGATGCGCAGGACGCTCCCTGCGCGCTGACGTGGCAAACATCCGCGCTTACCCGACACGTCAGCGGCCAGCATCTGGCGTTTCCATTTGCTGCCGACTGCCCCACCAATGCTGCGTGGAAACTGCATTGCAGCGTTCTGTTCGATCGTGATGCGCTGCATCGTGCGCTGGTGCAATGGAATACGGGTGATGCCAGCGGATTGACTGTGCTCTCGCCGGAAGCGGCGGAGTTCACCCTGCCCGCAACCAGTGACGGCTGGCAGGTGTTCTTGGATTATTTCCACCAGGGCGTGCTGCACCTGCTGATCGGTTACGACCACATTCTCTTTCTGCTGGCGCTGCTGTTGCCGGTGGTTGCCCGCCTGCTGTCACTTGACGTTCCGCTGCGGTCAGCCCAGCGCGACACCCTGGGCATCGTCACGCTTTTTACGGTGGCGCATTCCTGCACCCTGGCCCTGTCCGCGTTGCAGGTTGTGCAATTGCCGGCGGCGCTGGTGGAAGTGCTCATTGCGCTTTCGGTCAGCGGCGCGGGCGTAGTGGCGCTGGTGCCCGCCTGGCATCGTTATCGCTATGGACTGGCGTTTGGATTTGGCCTGGTGCACGGCTTTGGATTTGCCAATGTTCTGGCCGAGCTGGCCGCAACCTGGAGCGACCGGATCGTGTCGCTGGCGGCGTTCAATCTGGGAGTGGAGGCGGGACAGGTGCTGTTGATCGGCCTGTCCCTGCCGGTGATTTACCTGGGCCGTGGCTGGCTGGGCAAGGCGCGCTGGAGTGTGCCCGGCAGCGCCTCTGGCATTGTGCTGTGCGGACTGGTGTGGGCGTGGCAGCGGTTGTAGGTGGCGTCAGGGCTTCCAGGTGCCGATCACGGCGGGTTCCCGTTTGGCGCCGGCGGCTTTCATCTGGTCCAGGTAGTCGGCCCACATTTTTTCCTTGTGCTGGCACAGGCCGTACAGGTAGTCCCAGGAGTACAGGCCGGAATCGTGGCCGTCGTCGAAGGTGATCTTGATAGCGTAGTTGCCAACCGGTTCCACATTGCGGATGGTGACGAATCTTTTCCCGGTCTGCAGGATGGGCTGGCCGTGGCCGCGCACTTCGGCGGAGGGTGACAGCACCCGCAGCATTTCGTAGCTGAGGCGGTGGGAGTCGGTGCCGTAGACCAGCTCGAGTTCTTTGGATTCGGTGTGGAGTTTGATTTCGGTGGGGGTCATGGCTTTGCTCGAATGCGGTTGGGTGGCGCACGGAGCGAGAAGGGTAGTCAGGACACGCCACAAGTACATCCCTGTAGGCTCGACAGCGACCCCTTCGGGTCCGGCCACTCGCTTGCATGCTCGTGGCGTTCGCAGCGGAAAAAGTAAACTTTTTCTTGTCGCTGCTCACCCATGGTCGCTGACGTTCCTGACTACCCTTCTCACTCCCTGCTTATCGTTTGCCTTCAGTGCACTATCGAAAATTTTTGCGTCGTCGTTACAGAATATACCGGCTCAAATCCTCATCTCCCGCCAGATCCTTCAAGCGCGAATCCACATACTCCGGCGTGATCAGGAACGGCGAACCGGCATGCTTCGATGCCAGATCGGCCGCATCAAAACTGATATCTTCCAGCAGACGTTCCAGCACGGTATGCAAACGGCGGGCGCCGATATTCTCCGTGCGCTCGTTCACCTGCCACGCCACTTCCGCCAGACGGCGAATCGCGGTGGGCTGGAATTCCACATTCAGACCTTCAGTCTGGATCAGCGCGCGGTATTGTTCCGTCAGCGACGCATCGGGTTCCGTCAGAATGCGCTCAAAATCATCCGCCGACAGTGCATCCAGTTCGACGCGGATCGGCAGACGGCCCTGCAGTTCCGGCACCAGATCGGATGGTTTGGCCAGATGAAACGCGCCGGAGGCTATAAACAGGATGTGATCGGTTTTCACCATGCCGTATTTGGTGGTGACGGTGCAGCCTTCAATCAGCGGCAGCAGGTCGCGCTGCACGCCTTCGCGTGATACGTCGCTGCCCGTGGTTTCGCCGCGCTTGCAGACCTTGTCGATTTCATCGAGGAACACAATGCCATTCTGCTCCACCGCTTCAATCGCCTTGGCCTTGAGTTCTTCCTCGTTCACCAGCTTGGCGGCTTCTTCGTCGCGGATCAGCTTGTGGGCTTCGCGCACTTTCAGTTTGCGTTTTTTCTTGCGACCGCTACTGAGGTTCGAAAACATGCTCTGCAGCTGGCTGGTCATTTCTTCCATGCCGGGCGGTGCCATGATTTCAACGCCAACGCTGGCTTGCGCCACTTCGATTTCGATTTCCTTGTCGTCCAGTTCGCCCTGACGCAGTTTTTTGCGGAACAGCTGGCGGGTGCTGGATTCGCTGTGTTTCTCGTCGTCGTTGCCCCACTGGTCGCGGGCGGGGGGAATCAGGGCGTCCAGTACGCGATCTTCCGCTGCATCTTCGGCGCGGGCGCGCATTTTTTCCATTTGCTCGACCCGCAGCATTTTCACCGCCATGTCGGCCAGGTCGCGGATGATGGATTCCACGTCGCGGCCCACGTAACCCACTTCGGTGAATTTGGTGGCTTCGATCTTGATGAAGGGCGCTTTCGCCAGTTTGGCCAGGCGGCGAGCGATTTCGGTTTTGCCGACGCCAGTAGGCCCGATCATCAGGATGTTTTTCGGCGAGACTTCATTGCGCAGGTCGTCCGGCAGTTGCATGCGACGCCAGCGGTTGCGCAGGGCCACGGCCACGGCGCGCTTGGCGGCGTCCTGGCCGATGATGTGCTTGTTCAGTTCGGAAACGATTTCCCGGGGTGTCATGTCGGACATGTGAACGTCTCTTGCCGGATCAGGCGCAATCCAGCTCTTCAATGGTGAGGTTGTGATTGGTGTAGATGCAGATGTCGCCGGCGATGTGGAGGCTGCTCTCCACGATGTCGCGGGCACTCAGATCGGTATTTTCCAGCAGTGCGCGCGCGGCGGACTGGGCGAAGGGGCCGCCGGAGCCGATGGCGATCAGGTCGTTCTCCGGCTGGATCACGTCGCCGTTGCCGGTGATGATCAGCGAGGCGTCTTTATCGGCCACGGCGAGCAGTGCTTCCAGCCGGCGCAGGATGCGGTCGGTGCGCCAGTCTTTCGCCAGTTCCACAGCGGCGCGGGTCAGGTTGCCCTGGTGCTTTTCCAGTTTGGCCTCGAAGCGTTCGAACAGGGTGAAGGCGTCGGCGGTGCCGCCGGCGAAGCCGGCCAGTACCTGGTTGTTGTACAGGCGGCGCACTTTGCGGGCGTTGCCCTTCATGACGGTGTTGCCCATGCTGACCTGGCCGTCGCCGCCAATGACGACCTTGCCGTTGCGGCGGGCAGAGAGGATGGTGGTGCCGCGATACTGTTCCACTGTGGATTCCCTATTTCAAGTCTGGGTTTTCTGTCTGGGCGTTCTGTCTGGGGTTAGGCGCGCGGGCCGTCGGGCTGATATGGGGTGGCCGGGCAGGATTTCAAGCGTTGGGCTGGATTTCACAGATTAGCCGCGTTCACTGCCAGGACTTCAATGCCAGTTACTTCAGCCGCACCAGCATGTATTCGATGTGGTTGTCTGCCAGCATGGTCTTGGCATTTTGGAGTTTTTCCTCGGATTCAAACGGACCTAGCTGCACCCGGTGCCAGATGTCGCCGGGCTTGGTTTCCACTTTCTGTACCTTCACATCGAGGCCCAGCAGGATCAGCTCGGCGCGGCGGTGATCGGCTTCAGCCTGGGTGCGGAAGGCGCCGGTCTGCAGGATGGTCTGGCTGGGGGCGGGATCGGATTTGCCGTCCGGCTGGGTGGATTTGGCGCGGGTGGATTCTGGCTGCGCGACTTTCTTGTCCGGCAGCATGTTGTAGAAATCGTATTTGGGCTGCGGCTTGCTTTCGCGGGTGGCCACCGGCTTTTTGGCGGGCTCCGGCCGGGTGGGAGTGCGCACCCCGGCCAGATGATAGAGAAAGGCGATGAACAGCCCGGTGACAATACCGGTGAACAGCCAGACCCAGGCAGGGGCTTGGGATTTTTTCTTGGCCAAAAGCGGGGCTCCTTACATTTTTTCCGGTGCGCTTACACCCAGCAATCCCAGTCCGTTCGCGATGATGTTCTTCACTGCAATCGCCAGCGCCAGCCGCGCATTGCGGATATTCGACTCCTCCACCAGCACTTTGTTGCCGTTGTACCAGGCGTGGAATTCCTGCGCCAGTTCCCGCAGCGTGTGGGTCAGCTGGTGCGGCGCGCGGTTGCGGGCAGCGCCGGCGACCGCATCCGGCCAGGCGGCGATGCGTTTCAGCAGGTCTTCCACCGCCGGTTCCGGCAGATCGGCCAGCGCGGCCAGGCCCGCTTCCTGATCGTAGCTCAGGCCGCGTTCGCCCAGTTCCCGCACCATGCTGCAGACGCGGGCATGGGCGTATTGCAGGTAGAACACCGGGTTGTCGGCGGTCTGCGAGCGCGCCAGATCGATGTCGAATTCCAGATGCTGTTCCGGCGAACGGGTAAGGTAGAAAAAGCGGGTGGCGTCGTTGCCCACTTCCTCGATCAGTTGCGCCAGGGTCACGAAATTGCCCGAGCGCTTGCCCATGCGTCCGGATGACAGGGTGACGAACTGGATCAGCGCCACATGGAAATGATCGCCCTTGCCGGTGAGGGCTTCGATGGCGGCGCGCACCCGGGCGATGTAGCCGTGATGATCCGCGCCCCACACATCGATCAGCGTGTCGAAATGGCGCTCC
>JBMOPR010000680.1:0-7972 GCA_049323075.1 Pseudomonadota bacterium | reverse complement strand
ACGATGCCAGAATGCGCGGCCGTCCGGGAAAAAATCAGTGGCGTGAATCTTGCGCCAGGGATCGATGGGCCAGCGGCAACCGCGTTCCAGCACGGTGGTCTGGATGCCGGCCTGTGCAAGCCGGTATGCGGAAATCGCGCCACCGAAACCGGACCCGATGACCACCGCCTGGGTAAAGGCAGGTGGTCGGGACACGGGCGCAAACAACTCGGGGACCTGCGTCCGGTATTTTTCTTCCGCGGTGGCGGCCGAAGCTTCGTGGATGGGGGAATACAGCGCTGCTGCAGCACCGGTGGCGGCGCTGGCCTTCAAAAAGTCGCGACGTTTCATTGTATTTGTTATCCGTTGGTCGGTGTGAAACTCGCTACTGCCAGCAAGACTGGCAAGCGAACAAACATGCCGACATCAAGTCGACACTTGCAACGGATGCTAAAGGAACCCACAGATTTTCGATTGTTTTAATGGGGTTGTTTTTATCAATCGCTGGCCAAATCAAACCATTCGCAAAGCCGGCTTGCAGCACTACCAACATAAAGGGACAAAAAGCAAATCAGATGGCCAGATCAAACGCAACAACCAGTGTCACGGTGACGGGTGGGATATGGCCGCGCGGCGTTGCGCATAACGGATGAATTCAGTTAGGTGTCGCTCCAGCCGTTCCAGCACCTTGCGTTCCGTGATTGGCGATTTTCCGTCGGTCAGTGCATCAATTCCGGTGATCATCATTTCATGGCAGGGATGAATTTCTGACAGCGTGGAATCGAGCACCAGTTTGAGATGGGCCTGCGCCCGCGCGCCCCCGACAGCACTGACGGCCTGGGTGATGATGGACACCGGCTTGCCCTTGAGCGGCGACGCAAACGCCGGCCGCGACGCCCAGTCAATCGCATTTTTCAGAACCGCCGGAATGCTGTGATTGTATTCCGGCGTGCAGCAGATGATGGCATCGGCCGCGGTCACCTGCGCCAGGAAATCCTGCACCACCGGTGGCTTGTTCTGGTTCAGGTCGTCGCTGTAAAACGGCAGCCGGTCCAGTTGCGGCACCTGCACGGCATGGCCAGACAGGAATGGCCGGAGGGTATCGATGATCACCAGACTTCTGCTTCTGGAATGGAAACTGCCGGACAGCAACAGAAAATTCATGATTACCTCAGCAGGCCAATGGGTGCCAGCAGGCTTTGCGCAACCTCATGCTACGCGGACCTGACATTGAACTGGGAAAAATGATTGGCCAGGTGCATGGCATGGGCAAGCTCATATTCCGGCTTGCTCAACGCGCCATAGGCGAAGTGCGGTTGCAGTTCCCCCGGCCACTGCTGAAACGCCAGGATAGCGGCACGCAGGCGGGTTTCGGCAGCCACGCTGTCAGTCACTCCCGCCAGCGAAGCCGCGCCGGGAATCGGCTCGGCCAGATCGTGCGACATGCGTCCACGCCAGGCAAACACCGCATAGGCAGCCGAACCGACCGTGCTCTGAAACAGCGCGGATTTCGCTTCGGGAAAACCCGTCATGGAGAATTCGATGCTTTGCGCGCAATGGGTCAGCGTCTGCGCCCAGGTCCAGACTGCGCTGGAATCCAGAGCGCCTGCCTGCGCCAGCCGGTTCAACTCATTCAATGCTGCATCCAGCGACACCAGTTGCAGGTCGCGCGCGTCGGCGGCGCGGGCACCCATACTCGCCAGCAGCGGCGCGGCCAGTGCGGCACCTGCGGACAACCTTACAAAACGGCGGCGGCCATGATTGATTGGCGATAGCACCCGGTTTCTCTCCCAGTCAATGTCGAATGAAATGGTTTGGACCTGAACAGCAGGACATGCCGGCATTGTCGCCCGGCACTTACAGTCCGTCCATAAGCTGCAGCCGTTCCTGTGCGTTCAATATAGTTGGCGTCACGATCGGCATCCCTTTTTCTACGTTGAAGAACGGCGTCTTCCGGTAACTGCCGTCGATGCGCGCACGCGCCACCATACCCAGCACCTTCAGAAGGGTTTTGGCAAACCCCTTCGATTTAACGCGGACACCGCCCCGTGCATTTTCAGTATTCACGTGGGCGCTCACCGGGCCGAAGACTGCGTCCATCGAAGCCCCGCCCGCCTCCAGGCAGTTGTGCACCAGCCCGACGAACGACATGCTGAAATTTGGCGCCGTATTGCCGATCGGTGTATTGCAACAGCTGGCATACCAGCGCAGCAGCCCCTTGTCAGTCAGGCGCATGCAGGCCAGATGTTCGGTACCGGCGCTGAAGCTGACATATTTCGGCAACGTCTGCACGATGTCGGAGCCGCCACGACTGTCCAGAATGTCGGTCTGCCGCCCGAGAAAATGCGCGAACGCCTGGCAGTCGCGGCAGTAGCAGACGCAGCGGTTGATGTCGCGGGTATTGCTGAGGTTACCTTTGACGGCACCGCAGGAACACTGGATCGGATGGCTCATCGGAGCAGCTCCTGAATGAATGCGCCTGCCCTGCCGGCCAGGGCGGCACCGGATCACGGGCGGCAACGCAAGATTTTTGACATGGGGATGATGGCGAGAACCGTATCGGGCCCGGTTGGAAAATCATAGGCCTCACCCGCCACGTAACCGAGAGTACTGTACAGCCGGACACCGGGTAAAGTGGCGCCCAGTTCAAGGCGGGTAAATCCGGAATCCCAGGCCTGCTGTTCGCAGTGGATCAGCAACCGGGTGCCCAGGCCCTGGCGGGCATGATCAGGATGAATAAAGAAAGCACGGATTTTGGCAGCATCCTTTGCCGGGTCCAGCGGGCTGCTGTCCCGGTCGCCCCGGGAATCGCTGCCGAACAGGGTTCGCCTGAAACTCCAGCCGCCACATCCCACCAGCGTGCGACCGGCCATGACCTGAAAATAGGTTTTATCCGCAATCAGTTGCGAATCCAGGCCCCAGGCACTGTTCAAAGCGGCTTCGATTTGCGCGGAAGAATAATCGGAGCGGCCCAGCTGACGAGCCGAAAGCTGGATCAGCCGGGTAATGTCGCCTGCATTTTTTTCAGTTGCCAATTGAATTGAGTATTGCACCAACCACCATCATTACTGTTCAGCACGTGCAGTCAATTCATGAAAGAAACACCATTCAGCCGGACACGTCAACCGTATTCCAATGACGTTAACGGGCATGCCGCCGCGCCGGAATCCAGGCAGCCATCAGCGCCAGCAGGCCCACCCATCCCAGCAGGCCGAAAAACAGCGCAGTGCCCACTGCACTCAGGCGGCTGATCCAGGGTAATCAGGGAACATCCGGTATTCGCCACCGGATGCAGGATGTGCGGATGATGGTAGTGTTTCGCTGTTCATGATCGCCGTCCTCTCGTTCCGGCGATCATGAACAGGAACATTCAACTCAACAAATGATAATTCCTTGCCAACGGATTAGTACGACTTACCGGTGGTTTCTGCCTTGTCAGCCGCTGCCGGTTCCACGCCGACGGCAACCGCTTCGAAATAGGTCATCTCGACGATATCGCCGGTCTTGAGTCCCTTCAGCATGGCCTGAAAGTCGGGATGCCGCACATCCAGCTCGCGCACCACACCGGAAGGCCCGGTCACCCGGATTTTATTGTTCTTCAGATCGACCGATTCCACCCGCACATCGGCGGTAACCGCATTGGCCATCAGCATGCCAGGGCGATCACCGGCCGCCTTGGCGGCACCGACGTCCACCTGCACATCGGGGGATTGCGC
This sequence comes from Pseudomonadota bacterium, assembly GCA_049323075.1. Classification (GTDB taxonomy): domain Bacteria; phylum Pseudomonadota; class Gammaproteobacteria; order Pseudomonadales; family Ketobacteraceae; genus Ch67. Next base: position 4,277 of record JBMOPR010000680.1, on the reverse strand, counting down.
GCTGCCCTTGGGCTTCAGCGCCGCCGCCAGACCCACATACAGATCCAGCACCACCTTGTCGCCCACCTTCACCTGCGGCAGATTGGTGACTTCCTTGGCAACATTCACCGTGCTGGTGGTGCCGTCTTCCTCTTTCAGCGTCACCAGACGCTTGTCGTAATCGATGGCCAGCACAGTCGATGTCACTGTCACCCTCTCACTGCGCGACGCAGATTCAGGAGCCGGTTGATTCAGACAGCCGGACAGTGCCAGCACCAGCGGAAGGGCCAAACGGGTTATTACTTTGAATACCATGAGTACTTTTCCTTGTGTTATGACTTTTCGTTAAGAGACACCATCACAGACGTCACGTCAACGGCTTTATGGCAGGCAGCGCCGGCAGACCATCAACCTGCCCTGCCTTTATTTTTTCATTTCAATCGGCAGCGACACCGACGCAGATCAGTTTTCTGTCACATCCTGCCATTGTTGAGGCCCAGCCTGACTGTTTAGGCTTGTGCCTGCAACGTTGCCACCCAAGAGCAGCGATACCTGCGTCAATCGCCTGGTTCGGATCACCCGGTTCCAACACTGACCTGAACAATTTGAGGGGAAATTTGCCATGTCTGCGATCCGCAAGCGCAAGATAGTGATCATGGGTGCCGGTATGTCCGGCATGCTGGTGGCCATCCGGCTACTGGCCGCCGGCATCACCGATTTCGACATTCTGGAAAAGGCCGACAGCGCCGGCGGCACCTGGCGCGAAAACACCTATCCCGGCCTCGCCTGCGATGTGCCCGGCTACCTTTACACCTACTCCTTCGAACCCAATCCCGAATGCTCGCACCGCTATGCCCGGGGTGACGAAATCCAGGCGTATTTCCTGCGGGTGTTCAACCAGTACCAATTGCACCGCCACACGCGTTTTGGGCAGGAGATCCTGTCCGCGCACCATGGCGATGGCGTCTGGCACATCACCACCCGCACCGGCGACCAGTGGCAGGCCGACATCCTGATTTCCGCCGTGGGCGTGCTGCACCACCCCAACCTTCCCGACATTCCAGGGCTGGACAGTTTCCAGGGCACGGCCTTTCACAGCGCACGCTGGAATCATGCGGCGCCGGTGGACGGCAAGCGGGTGGCAGTGATTGGCACCGGCTCCACGGCCGTGCAGATTGTCAGCGGACTGGTGGAGCGGGTGGCTGAACTGAAACTGTTCCAGCGCACGGCGCAGTGGGTGCTGCCCGCCTTCGACACCGAATATTCGGACTGGTCGAAGGTAATCCTGCGCCGCATGCCGGGATTGACGAAATGGTTGCACAACCGCTATTCCGATGTGTACCACGGCATTTTGAGTGGCGGCTTTGGTCGCGAACGCGTTGTGTTCATCAACGCCTTTCGCATGATGGCGGAACGGCATCTTAACAGCGTGCGCGATCCGGAGTTGCGGCGCCGGCTCACGCCCGACTACCGCTTCGGCTGCAAACGCTTCATTCTGTCGGACCGCTTTTACGACGCCATGCAGCAACCGCAAACGCAACTGGTGACCGACCGCATCGACCGCATCGAACCCGGCGGTATCCGCACCAGCGACGGCACCCTGCATGAAGTGGATGTGATCGTGCTGGCCACCGGCTTCAAGGCACAGAATTATGTGCGGCCAATCCAGCTGACGGGTACCAGCGGCATCAGCCTGGAGCAGACCTGGGCCGACGGCGTCAAGGCATACAAAACCGTGGCCATTCCCGGCTTTCCCAATTTCTTCATGCTGCAGGGGCCCCACAGCCCCATCGGCAATTTTTCGCTGATCAAGATTGCCGAGATGCAGTGCGAATATCTGATGCAGCTCATCCAGCGCATCTGCAGCGGCGACATCCGGACGCTGGCCCCGAAAAGCGCCGCCACGGATGACTACAACCGCGCACTGCGCGAAGCTGCAAAAAATACAATCTGGATGGACCCGGGCTGCCAGAGCTGGTACATCGATACGCGCGGCAATCTGACGATCTGGCCATGGTCCATCGGCCGCTTCGACGCCATCATGAAGGCGCCAGAACTGGCGGATTACGAGATAGTGCGCTGATGTCCGAAAGCAAGGCGAAAAAACGCGGGGGCTTTTACGACGGGTTCCTCGCGCCGGGCATTACCACCGGATACAGCCCTTGACCTTGTCTTCCACTTTTCCCGACTGCGCGACGAGCGAGTCGACAATACAGCGGTTGGTGTAATTCTGTTTCATGTTGTCAGGCATGTTGGCGAACATGGAGTTGTCTGCCATTTTCGCGTTGCATTCCACATTGGCCTTGTCAAACATCTGGTCGCACTGCTCGGGCCTGGCACCCAGGCAGTACAGAAAATCCGGCCGGCCACACTGCTCATGGCGGGCATCATTGAGCGCGCAACCAGACAGCAACAGCGCACCCGGCAGGCAGAGAGACCACAACAGTTTGTTCATTTGAATCAGATGACTCCATTGTCCTGTTACAGCCGCTCCAGCCGGATCGGCAGATCATCTTTCGGCTTGGCAATCGGCACCAGTTGATACGGAATTTCATAGTCACGTGGCACGCTCCAACGGAAGCGCAGCACCAGCTGGTGCATGATCGCCTTCACCTGCAGATCGGCAAAATGCTGGCCGATGCACATGTGGGCACCACCCCCAAACGGCACCCACGCGAACGGGTGCTGCTTGTGTTCCTCCCGCGGCGGCGCAAAGCGCAGCGGATCGAACGTATCCGGATCAGTCCAGATTTCTTCCATATAGTGCGTGTGCACCGGCGACACTGAAACCAGCGTATCAGCCGGAATCAGGTAGCCACTGAACTCGACGGCGCGGGTGGTCATGCGCGGCATGCTCGGCAACGGCGGATACATCCGCAACGCTTCCTTCATGCACAGCTCGGTCATGGTCGCTTCCGCCAGATCATCGAACGACAGCGCGGGTTTGTTGAAGATGCGCGCCTCCGCCCGCACTTTTTCCTGCCATTCCGGATTTTTCGCCAGTGCATAAATCAGCGTCGACAGCGTGCTGGTGGTAGTGTCATGGGCCGCCATCATCAGGAACGCCATGTGATCAATGATTTCCTGATCGCTGAAACGCTCGCCGGAATCGGATACCGAATGACAGAACTGGCTGAAAAAATCCGGCGTGTCCTGCTGGCGTTTTTGCGGCAGCATGGAGCTGAACAACGCCATCAGCACCTTGCGTCCGCGCACACCGCGCCAATAACCGGTGAACGGAATTGCCATGCGGATGGGCGCGATGGAACCTTCCACCGCATCCATGAAGGCGCGATTGATTTTTTTCTTGCGCGGGCCCAGATCGGCGCCCATGAAGACCTGGCAGCCCAGGTCCAGCGTCAGCTGCTTGATGTGCGGATAAAACAGGAAGTGATGGTCCGGGCGCCACCGGTCCAGGCCAGCGCCGATGAAGGGATTCATGTGATCCAGATAGCGCACCAGGTTCGGCTTCTTGAATGCCAGGTTCATGATGCGGCGCTGGAAGCGGTGCTCATCGCCGTCCATCGCCATCACCGAACCGGGAAACACGTGATCGATCACCCAGGTCCAGCCCAGCCGGCTGGAAAATACCTGATCCTTGTTCTGGAACACCAGCTGGTTGGCGTCCGGCCCCAGCAAATGCACCATCTGCAATGGCGGGAAGCCGATTTTCACCACCGGTCCGTTGCGCTGATACAGTTTCCGCATCGTGGCTTTCACGTCACGGTAAAAGCCGATCGGATACTCCAGCGGATGACGGCCACGGTCATAGGGAATGGGTTTCGTGATCGGTGCAGCAAGCGGTGCGGATGACATGGACGTGCCCCATTGCAGGTGCAGGGAAAGGGACTGCTGTTGTCCATTCTAGTTGAGGCGGGCACTGGTGCAACAGCGCCCGCTTTTACCGCGATGCTCTCTATAGAACACGCACCTTTCTATATAAAACGCCTTGCCTGTGTATACGGTAACGGCAAGCGCAGAACCTGATTGCGCAAACCGGTCACCGCATCCTGATCAGAACCACGCGTCTTCCATTGCAAGGCAGGTATCGTCCAGCTTCATCAGCAATTCCGCCTGTTGCACGGTGCGCGGCAATTCCCAGCGGGCAAAGTAGCGGGCCGCCTGCAGCTTGCCCTTATAGAACGCGACGTCATCAACAGTCAGCCTGTCTGTCTGCAACGCAGCAGCGGCGACATTGGCCTGCCAGGTCCAGATCCACGCGATGACGACGCGCCCCATCAGATCGAGGAACACCGCAGAATTGGCGGCCAACAGTCTGGGTGGGGTACCGCGCTGCG
>JBMOPR010000679.1:0-7993 GCA_049323075.1 Pseudomonadota bacterium | reverse complement strand
TTGGCTAAGTGCAAGCCCGGATTTCGTTTTCAGACCTTGTAGAAATCGCGGTACCAGTCGACGAAGCGCTTCACGCCCTCCTCGACCGGGGTGGACGGACGGTAGCCCACATCCTGCACCAGGGCATCCACATCGGCGTAGGTGTCGGGTACGTCACCAGGCTGCAGGGGCAGCAGGTTTTTCTCGGCCTTTCGCCCCAGGCAATCTTCCAGCACTTCGATATAGCGCAGCAGTTCCACCGGGCGGTTGCTGCCGATGTTGTAGAGGCGGTAGGGCGCGGTACTGGTGGCAGAATCCGGATCGTCGCCACTCCAGGCGGGGTCGGGCTGGGCCACATGATCGAGGGTGCGGATCACGCCTTCGACAATATCATCTATATAAGTGAAGTCGCGGCGGTGGCGACCATAGTTGAACACGTCGATGGGCTTGCCCGCCAAAATGGCTTTGGTAAACATGAACAGCGCCATGTCCGGCCGGCCCCAGGGACCATAGACGGTGAAGAAACGCAGGCCAGTGGTGGGAATGCTGAACAGATGGCTGTAGGTGTGTGCCATCAGCTCGTTGGCTTTCTTGCTGGCGGCATACAGGGACACCGGGTGATCCACGTTGTGGTGTACCGAGAATGGCATGCGGGTGTTGGCGCCATACACCGAGCTGCTGGAGGCATAGACCAGGTGCTCGACGCCATGATGGCGGCATCCTTCCAGAATGTTGGTGAAGCCGACGATATTGGAGTCGATGTAGGCCTGGGGGTTTTCCAGGGAGTAGCGTACACCGGCCTGCGCCGCCAGATTCACCACCCGCTGGGGCTTGTGGGTGCGGAACAGGTCTTCGATGGCGGCGCGGTCCTCAAGACTTGCGCGGACAAAGGTGAAGCCTTTTTTGGCCTGCAGCCGGGTCAGGCGGGCTTCTTTCAGGCGCACGTCATAGTAGTCATTGAGGTTGTCCAGCCCGATGACGTCATCGCCACGATCCAGCAGCCGGTGGGACAGGGCTGCTCCGATGAAGCCGGCGGCGCCTGTTACCAGAATCTTCATGCACTCTCCTTAAAGGGATTCAACCACATACACCGGTGAAGGTTATCACAAAGCCTCCATCTGCGGGTCTGGGGTTAGTGTATGAAAACGTCGTTTTTGAGGCGCTGGATTTCGTCACGCAGGCGGGCGGCCTGCTCGAACTCCAGATTCTTGGCATGCTGGAACATTTTCTGCTCCAGCTCTTTCAGCAGTGCGGCGGCCTGCTTGGGTTCCATCAGTTCCGGGGCCACCGCATATTTCGATGGTGCCTCGGCTACCTTGCGCTGCTGGCCCTTCTTGCCGCCGGGTGCGCGGGCGCCTTCCATGATGTCCTCGACCGATTTGCGGATGCCCTTGGGCGTGATGCCGTGGGCCTTGTTGAACTCGATCTGTTTGGTGCGACGGCGTTCGGTTTCGTCCATGGCGCGGCGCATGGAATCGGTAATGCGGTCGGCGTAGAGGATGGCCTTGCCGTTGAGGTTGCGGGCGGCGCGGCCGATGGTCTGGATCAGGGAGCGTTCGGAGCGCAGGAAGCCTTCCTTGTCGGCATCCAGGATCGCCACCAGGGACACCTCCGGCATGTCGAGACCTTCCCGCAGCAGGTTGATGCCCACCAGCACGTCAAACTCGCCCAGGCGCAGGTCGCGGATGATCTCGACCCGTTCCACCGTGTCGATGTCGGAATGCAGGTAGCGCACCTTGACTCCCTGCTCCAGCAGGTAGTCGGTAAGGTCTTCCGCCATCCGCTTGGTGAGGGTGGTGACCAGTACCCGCTCCTCTTTCGCCACACGGGCATGGATCTGCGACAGCAGGTCCTCCACCTGGGTGGTGGCGGGGCGCACTTCCAGTTCGGGGTCCACCAGGCCGGTGGGACGGGCGATCTGCTCCACCACCTGCTGGGCGTGAGTGGCTTCGTACTGTGCCGGAGTGGCGGAGACAAAAATGGTTTGCGGGCAGAGGGCTTCCCATTCCTCGAAACGCAGGGGCCGGTTATCCAGTGCGGACGGCAGGCGGAAACCATATTGCACCAGGGTTTCCTTGCGTGAGCGGTCGCCCTTGTACATGGCGCCGATCTGCGGAACTGTGGCGTGGGATTCGTCGATCACCACCAGCGCATTTTTCGGCAGGTATTCGAACAGGGTCGGCGGCGGTTCGCCCGGCGCACGGCCGGACAGATAGCGCGAGTAGTTTTCGATGCCGGTGCAATAACCCAGTTCCTGCATCATTTCCAGGTCGAAACGGGTGCGCTCGCTGAGACGCTGGTGTTCCAGCAATTTGCCTTCATCCAGGTAAAACTGCAGACGGTCGCGCAGTTCGACCTTGATGTTCTCAATGGCCGCGAGGATGTTTTCCCGCGGCGTGACGTAATGCGACTTGGGATAAATCGTGTAGCGCGGAATCCGTTGCAGGATTTCGCCAGTGAGCGGATCGAACAGGGACAGGTTTTCGATTTCGTCGTCGAACAGCTCGATACGCAGCGCTTCGCGCTCGGATTCCGCCGGGAAGACGTCGATCAGTTCACCGCGCACGCGGTAGTTGGCGCGGTAAAACTCGGTGTCGTTACGGGTGTATTGCAGTTCTGCCAGCCGGCGCAGGATGGCGCGCTGGTCCATGCGCTCGCCGCGGTCCAGGTGCAGCACCATCTGCAGGTAGCTGCCGGGATCGCCCAGACCGTAGATGGCGGAAACCGTGGCGACAATAATGGTGTCGGGCCGTTCCAGCAACGCCTTGGTGGCGGACAGGCGCATCTGCTCGATGTGCTCGTTCACCGAGGAATCTTTCTCGATGAAGGTGTCGGACGAGGGCACGTAGGCTTCGGGCTGGTAGTAGTCGTAGTAGGAAACGAAGTACTCGACGGCGTTGTCAGGAAAGAATTCCTTGAACTCGCCGTACAGCTGCGCCGCCAGGGTTTTGTTGTGGGCCATGACCAGCGTCGGGCGTTGCACCGCCTCCACCACATTGGCGATGGTGAAGGTTTTGCCGGAGCCGGTAACGCCGAGGAGGGTCTGGTGCGACAGGCCATCGTTGAGGCCTTCCACCAGTGCTTCAATCGCAGCGGGCTGGTCGCCGGCCGGTTTGTAATTGGCGTGAACCTTGAATTTGCGCTCGGTACTCATGATGGGGCCATCGGGTCAGGTTAATGCATCGGCATCGGCGGATTGAACCCTGAATGATCCCAAACTTCGTTCCTGCAGCGCAACTGACATTCACTGGCGGGCAACCACTTGTAATCCAAGGCATTTGTATTCATTCCGTCCGAAGGTCAGAAATGCTGGTTGCCAGACGGCTGCGCGATGCTTGCACGCACGACCTGAATCCATGCTGGCAACAGGGTTCTTGCCTGACCCGGATCAAGTCTGTGAGGGCAGCCCTCCCTTTACACTGAAACTGCAAAAACAAGTAGAAAGGGAGGAAACGGCCATGACCTTGCAAAGGGAACAGATGTCCAGCGTGGATACTGCGTGGTTGCGGATGGAAAGCCCTGTGTCGCATATGACCATTGGTGTCGTGCTGATTTTTGAAAACCTGCTGGCACTGCCACGCTTGATGGCGGTATTGCAGGAACGGCTCCTGAAATTCGATCGCTTCCGGCAGAAAGTGGTTCGCCATGAAATTCGTTCATGGTGGGAAGAAGATGCGCAGTTCTCCATTTACAACCACGTGAAAACACTCACACTGGATGACCCTGACAGCAAGGAAGAGCTGCAGGACGCCGCCAGCGCGCTGATGAACAGCGGACTCGATTTCAAGCATCCCCTTTGGCAAATCCACTGCATCGAACGTTTCCAGTCTGGCTCGGCCCTGATCATTCGTATTCATCATTGCATCGCCGATGGCATGTCGCTGGTGCGGCTGCTGTTGTCGCTGACCGACTCCGAAGCCGATCCCGCCAGCATTGCCCTGACAAGCGACAAACCCACCGCCGGTGCCGGCAGCCGGCACCACACAGGCATGTGGGATATTCTGACCCACCCTTCCCATGTGAAAAAAATGGCAGAAAACGGAGTATCGGCCATTGCCGAGCTCGCACGAGTGACACTGGGCGCCGACGATCCGGCTTCGTTGCTGAAAGGCACCCTTTCCGGCGTGAAAAAAGTGGCGTGGGCAGAGCCGTTTGCACTGGGCGATGTGAAGCGGATTGGCAAGAATCTGAACGCGACAGTCAACGATGTGCTGGTAGCAGCGGTGGCCGGTGCGCTGCGTCAGCACTTTTTACGCAACATCAGCGGAACGGAACTGCAGGGCATGCACGTTTTGATTCCCTTCAACCTGCGACCGATCGATGCGCCGATGGAATCGCTGGGCAACCAGTTTGGCATGGTGTTGCTGCCACTGCCGGTGCAGGTATCCGATCCACTGGAGCGGTTGCAGCATGCCAAGGCGGCAATGGACCAGCTGAAGCATTCCTATCAGGCACATGTGTTTTACGGAATGCTGGAATTTTTTGGCAAGGGACCCGCCGTGGTGGAACAGACGGCGCTGGATATTCTGAGCAGAAAAGCCAGCGCGGTGATGACCAATGTGCCGGGGCCGAAAAAGCCGGTCTATCTGGCCGGCGCGAAACTGAAGCAGCCGCTGGTATGGGTGCCGCAAGCGGGGAATGTGGGCGTGGGCATGGCGATTCTCACCTATAACGACATCGTGCAGTTCGGTTTTGTGGCGGATGTCAAACTGGTTCCGGACCCGAATGAAATCGCGGAGCTGTTCATCGCGCAATTCCGCATTCTGGAAATGCTGAGCGACGGGCAGATGCACATCGAACCGGCGCCGCACTGAACCTGGCGGGTCTCAATCGCGCCAGAGGGTCGGCTCACCCAGCAGGCGCGCGCACGCCAGCAGCCCCACCACCACCACCGCACCGGCCAGCAGAATTTGCCAGGCCGACAGCGTGGCGATGTTTTTCAGCAGAACATCGTTGGCGTACAGGGCCACACCAAAAGCGGCCACCGCCAGCCACTGCCGGGTAGCATCGACACGGGAATCAAAGCGCCGGTAATGTTGCAGATCCGGCACGGGATAGGGCGATTCCTGCGCCACATTTTCAGGCCGCCAGCCGGTGGGCTTGAACCAGATGCGAACCAGATCCCGCGGGTCGGTGGATTTGAGCGCGTCCTGCCACAACAGCCACAACCATTCGAAATGCGCCCACACCGGATTCCAGCTCTGGTAGCGCTTGCGCACGCCGTAAATGGGCGTTTCCGTTTCTTCCTGCCAGGTGCCGAACAGGCGATCCCAGATCATGAAGGTGCCGCCGTGATTGCGGTCAAGATAAATATCATTGATGCCATGATGCACACGATGGGCTGACGGCGTATTCAGAATGCCTTCAATAAACGGCACCTTGTCGATCACGCGGGTGTGAATCCAGAACTGGTACAGCTTGCTGATGGTCATGGTGACGATGAACACATCCGCCGGACAGCCCAGCAACGCCAGCGACAGGAAAATCGGCCACATGAAAATATCCTGCAGCGCGCCCTGGCGCAGCGCGGTGGTGAGATTGAACTCCTCGCTCTGATGATGGGGCACATGCCCGCCCCACATGAAATTGATTTCGTGCGCCCAACGATGACACCAGTAATAAACAAAGTCGAACAGGAAGAAAAACAGCACCCAGGTGATCCAGCTGGACGAACTGAACTCAAACATTCCGGCATGCTGCGACACCCAGGCAAACAGCACCAGCAGCGCCGACTTGGCAAACAGCTCCACCAGCAGCGTGAACACACCGCAACCCAGACTGGACAGCGAATCGTTCAGCCGGTACAACTGCAGCGCATGGCGCCGTGAATACCACCACTCTGCAAAGATCAGCAACAGGAATACCGGTGTTGCCCAGGCGATGATCTGGTTATGCATAAACTGGCCTCAGTTCTCGCTTTTCTCGTGCTGAATCCGCCACATCCGCGCGTAAACGCCATCGCGTTTCAGCAACTCGGCGTGACTGCCCCGCTCCACGATGGAACCGGCATCCAGCACAATGATTTCATCTGCATCCACCACCGTGGAAAGTCGATGGGCAATCACCAGTGTGGTGTGATTGCGCGCAACCTGATTGAGCGCCTGCGCGATGGCCTGTTCGGCATGGGAATCCAGCGATGATGTGGCTTCGTCAAACAGCAGAATGCGCGGCCGTTTCAGCAACGTGCGGGCGATCGCAATGCGCTGCTTCTCACCACCGGACACTTTCAGCCCCCGCTCACCCACTTTGGTGTCGTATCCTTTCGGCAGCTTTTCAATGAAGGGATCGAGGAACGCCAGCCGCGTAGCTTCACGCACTTCGTTTTCACTCGCATCCGGATTGCCATACTGAATATTGGCCTGGATAGTGTCGTTGAACAGCACCGTGTCCTGCGGCACCACACCGATGGCACGGCGCAGGCTGTCCTGGGTCAGTGTGCGCACATCTTTCCCGCCCACGATCACCGCACCCGCCTGCACATCATAAAACCGGAACAGCAGGCGACTGATGGTGGATTTGCCCGCGCCACTGGCGCCGACGATGGCCACCTTGTGTCCCGGCGGCACAGTAAAGCTCAGGTTTTTCAGAATCGGACGGTCAGGCTGGTAGGAAAAGCTGACATTGTCGAAGCAGATACCATCGGCGTCAGCGGGCAATGCGATGGCGTCGTCCGCATCGCGAATCGAAGGCTCCACTTTCAGGATGTCAAACATCGCTTCCACATCGGCCAGCGCACGCTTGATTTCGCGATAGACAAAGCCCAGCACGTTGAGGGGAATGAACACCTGGATCATCAGCGCGTTCACCATGGCCAGATCGCCGAGGGTCATGCTGCCATCCGCCACCTGCTGCGCAGCGCGGATCATCATCAGGGTGATGGTAATGGCGATGATGAACGACTGCCCGGCATTGAGCGACGCCAGCGACAACGTATTCTTGATTTTCGCCTGCTCACGCTCGGTCAGGCTGTCGCCGTAGCGGCGGGCCTCAAATTCCTCGTTGGTAAAATATTTCACTGTTTCGAAATTCAGCAGGCTGTCCACGGCCTTGGTATTGGCCTGGCTGTCTTTCAGATTGGCAGTGCGCACGAACTCGGTCCGCCAGTTGGTGACGGCCACGGAAAAGGCGACATACACCACAATACCGCCCAGCGTGATCCAGGCGAATCCGGCATCGAACTGCCAGATGAAAATGCCGATCACCATCGCCACTTCCACCAGAATCGGAATCACGCTGAACACCAGCGAACGCAGCAGAAAAGACACGCCTGTGGTACCACGCTCGATATCCCGCGACAGGCCGCCGGTGCGCCGGCTGAGGTGATATTCCAGATCCAGTTTGTGCAGATGACGGAACACCACCAGCCCGATCCGCGTCAGGCTGCGCTCAGCCACCAGTCCGAATACTGCATCGCGCAGTTCGCCGAACAGCACGCTGCTGAAACGCAGCAGACCATAGGCCAGCAACAGTGCCAGGGGAATCGCAATCAGCGTGGTTACCTCGGGCTGCCGGCTCTTGTCGAGTGCGTCGATGATGTGTTTCAGCAGCACCGGCACCGCCACGTTGGCCAGCTTGGCAATGATCAGAAAGCTCATGGCCACAATGACCCGCAGGCGGAATTCCCACAGATACGGCAATAACCGGTAAATCACTTTCCAGTCGGTCTGGGCCCGGGCGTCAGCGCCGTACATGCGATCGTGCATTTGTTCTCCCGTTGATTTTGTTATACCGTTTTCAGACAAGCATAATCCATCCGCCCGCATTCCGGATCGATTCACCCGCATGAAAAAAATCCTGCTGATCAAGACCGGTTCCACCCATGCCGCCATCCGCGACCAGTTCGGCGATTTCGAACACTGGTTTCTGCAGGGTTTGACAGGGTGCGATACCCAACTGGTGAATGCGGTGGAAGCCACGACGCTGCCGGCCTGTACTGACATCGACGGCGTCGTCATCACCGGCTCGCCGGCCATGGTGACGGATCGCGAAGCCTGGAGCGAACGGCTGGCGGAAT
>JBMOPR010000678.1:0-7995 GCA_049323075.1 Pseudomonadota bacterium | reverse complement strand
TGAACGGAATGCCGAATTCCCCCAGCGTGTTGGCGAGCCAGGCGACTGCGGTGAGCGGATTGCCCTGCACGGCGGAACCTTTTCCGCTGCTCAGGGGCTTGCCGTTCTTGAATACGTTCACCGTCAGGTTCGGCAGATCCAGTCCGCGCGGATCGACGCGTTCGTTGCCCAGCACATACACACCACAGGACGCGTTGTCGGCAATGGTGTCCTGAATCTTGATTTTCCAGTTGTCGATGCGGGAATCGACGATTTCAAAGCAGGTCATGATGCTGGCGGTGGCATTCAGCACATCGGTCTCGGTGACGCCGGGGCCCTGCAAGTCGGACTTCAACAGAAAGGCAATTTCCGCTTCGGCGCGGGGCTGGATCAGGTTGCCCGCGATTTTGACGCTGGATTCGTTCGGCACTGACATGGCGGAGGTGAGGAAACCAAAATCCGGCTGGAATACGCCCAGCATGTCCTGCACGGCTTTCGAGGTGACGCCGATTTTTTTGCCCACGACGGCCTCACCGTCGTTGTGCAGGCGATGCTGCAGCATGGCGTGGGAGATGTGGTAGGCGTCCTCGATTTCAATTTCCGGGAAGCGTTCGATGAGCGGGCGCAATGTTTTTCCGCTGCGCAGGGCGTCGTACAGTTCCTTGCCCAGTTGTTCCCGTTGCTGCAGGCTCAGGCTCATGCGGCTTGTCCCTGTGCTTTTTTGCTGCGCAGAAATTCCACGCAGCGCTGGTTGAACAGGTCAGCGTGTTCGATCATGACCCAGTGGCCGCACTGGCTCAGGGTGATGACCTGCGCATCCGGGCAATGGGTCACCAGCGTCTCGGCGCCGCTGATGGGGCAGAAGCGGTCCTGCGCGCCCCAGAAGCCGAGTACCGGGCACTGGATGTCACCCAACCGCGCGGTGATGTTGGGAATCACCATGCGCTTGAACACGGCGGGATTCTGGGTTTGCAGAATGCGGAAGCGTTCGGTGATCAGTTCATCGGTGATGTGTTTGGGATCGTGCACGATCAGTTGCAGTACCTGTTTCAGATACGCGGGGGTGAAATCCGGTGATCCCAGTGGCACTTTGGTCATGGCCTGGATGCCGGGCATTTTCTGGAAATAGGTGATCTGGTCTTCCAGTCCGCCACAGCCCATCAGAATCAGGTGGGTCACCCGTTGCGGTTGTGCCAGCGCCAGGCCCAGGCTTACCGCGCCGCCCAGTGAATTGCCCACCAGCGCAAATTGCCCCAGGTCGAGCAGGTCGGCGAATTCAGTCACCACACCCACGAAATAGTCCAGCGTGTAATCCAGATCCGGTTTGTCGCTGTCGCCGAATCCGGGCAGGTCGGGAATGATCACGCGAAAACCCTGATCGGCAAAATACTGCGCGTTGTAGCGGAAGTTCAGCCAGCCGCTGGCGCCGGGACCGCTGCCCTGCAGGAAAATCACCGGAGACGCCGCCGCTGAACCCAGTTCGCTGTAATGAATGCGCATCTTGTTGTGCGGCAGCTGCAGATACTGGCTGGCGGGCTTTGCGGGTGGCTTCATGGTTTGGCTCCTGGCGTCCTTGAATTGTTTGTTATGGGACTCTGTTACTGAAGACTTGTTACTGCACCACTGTTATTGCACCGCTGTTATTGCACGACCGCGGGATTGAACGCGATGGGGCCGCCCAGCATTTCGCGGTGCGAGTGGGGCTGGCGGCCGTCGATGTCGGTAACGCCCAGTTCGAAACCGGCCTCGGCGCCAATCAGCGCGCGGCCGGATTTTTCCATCAGCTTCGGATCGCGGTACAGTGCATCGATCACGCGGCCGGTGAATTCCGGTGATTCCGCCATCTGCAGAAACGGTGCGTACTGCTCAGGATTGGCGGCGGCGGCCAGTTGCAGGCGTTCGGTGTTGAGCACGCCCATCCAGATCGACAGGCAAGCCACGTTGAAAGGGCGCAGGTCGTGCGCCATGTCCCACACCATTTTGTCGTTGCCGGCTTTCTGGGCGCCGTAGGCAGGGCCGTGCATGTAGCAGGCTGCGCCGGGGGAGCTGGTGTTGACGATCAGCCCGCGCTGCTGCGCCGCCATGATTTTTGCCGCATGCCAGCTGGCCAGATAGCTGGAACGCAGGCCCACGTCGAGAATATCCACCAGGTCGACGGATTTTTCCCAGAACGGGCCGGGTCGCACCAGATCGTCGTGCAGTGCGGTGGCGTTGTTCACCAGAATGTCGAGGCGGCCCTGTTCGCTGATGATTTTCTGGAACAGGTTTTCCACCTGCGCATCGTCGCTGTGATCGCATACCACGGCAATGCCGATGCCACCGCGCCGCGTGATGGCTTCGGCAGTGGCGAACACGGTACCGGGCAGGGGCGCATCGCCTTCGCGCTGGCTGCGGCCGGTGACATATACGATATCGCCCAGTGCGCCGAACGCCAGTGCTATGCCCTTGCCGGCGCCACGGCTGGCACCTGTTACCAATACGACGCGCGGTGGAGATAAATTCATGGTTGTAATCCCGGTTAGCTAGGGAACATCTGAATAACTACTGCGCTTGCAAATGCTGCGTTAAAAACGGGCTCAAAATCCTCATTTACTCAATGTAAACTGCGGTTTTTCGCCCGTTTTTGCCTTGTCTTTGCTGCGCTCGCTACGTTATTCAGATGTTCCCTAAAAAATCCGCAACCCTGCGCTGCTGTACGCAGGATTGCGGCAAGAACGTGTCCGAGGACACGAGCGCGATCAAAGGAAGAAATCGGTACTTTCCAGGCCCAGCTGCACGCCACCATAGTTGCGGCCGAACTGGTACGGGTTGTTCGCCACGTGGGCACGCCCGGCCAGGATATCCAGCACAAAACGCTGCAGCGGACTGCTGGTGAAAATGCCACGGCCACCGCACATCTTTTGCAGTTCCAGCACTTCCGCCAGACAGGCTTCCGGCACGGCAGCGGATTCATAGCGGTACTGGATGCGTTGTGTCATGTCGGTGGCTTCGCCGCGGCGGGCATCGTCCATCAGCCGGTCGAAAATCGCATTCAGGCGCAGCTTGAGCTGGTCCACCAGCGCTTGGGCGCGTGCCACCGCCATCTGTGCGTGGGGATCTTCGGCAGTCTTGGCGCCGGTGTTGGTGCCGATCCGCTTCGATGCCACATCGCGGTACGCATTGATCGCACCCTGGGTGGCGCCAATGGTGGAACCGGACACGGCGCGGGGGAACAGCTGGCCAAACGGAATTTTATACAGCGGCACGGTTTTGGAATCGATGCCGGGATTGGTGCCACGGAAGCCGTCCCGCGAACTGTGGGTGCGGTATTCCGGCACGAACACATCGTCCACCACGATGTCGTTACTGCCGGTGCCGCGCAGGCCGAAGGTGTGCCAGGTGTCGAGCACCTTGAAATCACTGCGTGGTACCAGGAACGTGCGGTAGTCCGGTGCCGGATTTTCAGCGGTGGGAGGCACCACGCCGCCGAGGAACACCCAGTCGCAGTGATCGCAGCCGCTGGAAAATGCCCAGCGTCCGCTGAATTTGAAACCGCCTTCCACCGGCACCACTTTGCCCACCGGCATATAGGACGATGCAATCAGCACGTTGGTGTCGTCGCGCCAGATGTCTTCCTGCGCTTTCAGATCGAACAATGCGATCTGCCAGTTGTGCACTGCGATCACGCCGTAAATCCAGGCGGTGGACATGCAGCCTTCCGCCAGCGTCAACTGGATATCGAAGAACACTTGCGGGTCCATCTGGTAGCCGCCCCAGCGTTTGGGCTGCAGTACGCGGAAGAAACCGGCATCCTTCATTTTCTGCACCGTTTCTACCGGAATGCGGCGCTCTGCTTCGGCGCGGGCTGCGGTTTCCTGCAGGTAGGGCACCATATCACGTGCCCGTTGCACCAACGCGGCGGGGGACAGTTCGTTCTGCAGATCCTTTTCGTGGGCTGTCATGGTCATGTTCTCGCTGATGGTAATGTGCGTTATCGGTTCTTGTTATGGCTGGTCAGACTGCAACGGGCAATTCGATATCGGCGTAACGGCCTGCGTGGAAAATCAGGGGCGGTTTGGTGGTGCTGTCAAAATCCAGCACGCGGCCGATGATGATGACGTGATCGCCGCCGTCGTAGCGCGCTTCGGTGGCACACTGGAACAGCGCGCTGTAATCGGTCAGCAGGGGTACGCCACCTTCGCCGGTGCGGGTTTCGATGCCCTGGAAGCGGTCGTCGCAGGTGGAAGCGAACTGGGATGACAGGGCTTTCTGCCCGGCGTTCAGTACATGGATGGCGAAGTGGGGGGCCTGCATGAACACGTCATAGGATTTGGAAGTGCGGGCGATGCTCCACAGCACCAGCATGGGATCGAGGGATACCGAGCTGAAACTGTTGGCGGTCATGCCCACCCGGTTGCCGGCCGCGTCGAGGGCGGTGATGACGGTGACACCGGTGGCAAACTGGCCCAGCGCGGTGCGAAATGCCCTTGAATCCATTTGTGTTTTTGTCATGTTGAGACCCGTTTTTTCGTTACCTTTCCATGACCGTGATCTTCGCAAAGCCAGTGTGGGAATTCATACCTCAAACGGCCTAGTCCGTTTGGGTTACTGGTGTCCCACGCTGAAATCATGTCCCCAGAAACTGTTCACCGTGCTCTGGAACGGGGAGTAGCGCGACCAGTCGGCAACGGTGCGGCCTTCCGCGCCGTACTCGATGAAAAAGCCCGACGGCGTCGCCATGTAGAAACTCACCATATGATCATTGGCGTGGCGGCCCAGGGTGCCCATCAGTTTCACGTTGTTGGCGCGCATGCGGTCCATGGCGCGGCCCACTTCATCCACGCGGTCCACTTCCACCATCACGTGTACGCAGCCGGACGGCATCGGGCATTCGAAAATCGCCAGGCTGTGGTGACGTTCGTTGCAGTGCATGAAGTACAGGCGTTTTTCCGGTTCGGCGGGATCGGGTGTGAAGCGCACTTTCATCAGGTCAGACAGGCCAAAGCCCATCACGTCGCGGTAGAACGGCAGGCATTTGTCGAACGCGGGTGTGGGCAGTACCACATGGCCGAAGCCCTGGTCGCCGGTGATGAACTGCTTGATGCCAACGGGCGAGGCGAACTGGCGGAAGTCGGACACCGGGCCCCAGTAGATTTCGTGGCGGTTGCCATCCGGATCGGCAAAGCTCACCAGTTCCTGCACGCGGCGCGCCGCCAGTACGTCGGCACCGGCGCGTTCGAAATTCACGCCGTGTTTTTCCAGTGTCTGTACCGCTTCGGCAAAGGCAACGGGTCCGGCAATTTCCCAGCCGCTGAAACCGAAGTTGTCCTGGCCGGATTGGCTGACGATGATGCGGAAGGGGCGGTCGTCCATTTTCAGGAATACGCTGCTGTCACCGGGTGCGCGCAGTTGCGCCGACACATCCTCCATGCCCAGCACTTTGGTGCCGTAGTCGGACCAGCGGGCGGGGTCGGTGCAGTTGACGCCAATGTAGCCGAGGCTGTGAATTTTCATCTGAACATTCCTTTTTGTTGGAGTGTGTATCCCGCTATGGAATAAACCATTTTCTATTGCGCCAGTTTGCGCAGGTCTGCCTTGACGACTTTGCCGGATGCATTCAGCGGCAACGCATCCACGAAGCGTACCTTGCGCGGTACCTTGAAATTGGCCATCTGGTCGCGACACCAGCCGATCAGGCCGGCTTCATCCAGCGCGGCACCGGGCTTTTTCACTACGAAGGCCATCGCCACTTCGCCCATGCGCTCGTCCGGTATGCCGATCACGGCGTTCATGGTGATGGCGCTGTGGCCCGCGATGATTTTTTCGATTTCCGCCGGATAGCAGTTGAAGCCGCCGGTGATGAACATGTCTTTCAGGCGGTCGGTGATTTTCAGATTGCCTGCGGCGTCCATCACGCCGATGTCGCCGGTATGCAGCCAGCCGTCGCGATCAATTACCTCGGCAGACGCAGCGGCATTTTCAAAATAGCCCTGCATCACATTGAAACCGCGAAACACGATTTCGCCCGGTTCGCCCCGGGGTACTTCATTGTTGCTGGCATCCACACAGCGCAATTCCACGTCCGGAATCGCGCGGCCCGACGTGGTGGCGATGATCTCGGCACTGTCGCCGGCGCGGCACATGGTGACCAGGCCGCAGCTTTCGGTGAGGCCGTATGCGGTGATCACGGTTTCGAATCCCAGCCGTTTTTTCATCTGGTGAATCATTTCCACCGGAATCACGGCGGCGCCGGTGGTGGCGCGTTTCAGTGTGGAAAGGTCGTGCTGGTCCAGCGCCGGGTGTGCCAGCAGTGACTGGAACAAGGTGGGTGGCCCCGGCAGCACGCTGATGCGGTCGCGGGCGATGCGGGCCAGGATGTCGCTGGCGTCGAACACGGCGTGGGGCAGCAGTGTCACGCCCTTGATCAGGCACGTCAGAATCCCGGCCTTGTAGCCGAAGCTGTGAAAAAACGGATTGATCACCAGATAGCGATCGCCGCTGCACAGGCCCAGGATGTCGGCGAATGAGGTAAAGGCGCGAAGATTCTGCTCGTGACTCGTCATCACGCCTTTGGGGTTGCCGGTGGTACCGGACGTAAACAGGATGTCGGACAGGTCGCTGCCGGCGATGGCGTCCATGCGCTGCTGCACCAGGGCGGGCGCGGTGGCGGTGGCCTGTTCCAGGAAATCTTCCCAGCGGGTGTGGCCGCTTGTGGTGTCGGGCGCGGCGCGAAAAACGATGAGGCCCTGCAGATCCGGCAGCGCTTCGCCCTGCAGCATGGCCGGGTAATCGCAGTTGAGAAAGCGGTCGATGCTGAACAGCAGGCGGGCGCGGCTCTGGCGCAGGATATAGGCCGCCTCGCTGCCCTTGTAGCGGGTATTCAGAGTGACCAGCACGGCGCCGGCGCACTGGGCGCCGATGGCGGCAATCACCCACTCGCTGATATTGGGAGCCCAGATCGCCACGCGATCACCGGTCTGGATGCCGCGGGCCAGCAGGGCGGCGGCCACCTGGCGGGCCTGCTGCGCGAAATCGCCAAAGCTGATTCGGGTGCCGTCCTCTTCCAGAAACGTCTGGGGGCCGAACAGGCGCGCGGCCCGCTGCACCAGCTGCGGGATGGTGGCGACGGGGCCAGTGTCCTGGGCGCGTTCGTGGGACGGGTTTTTCATGCAGCCTGCACCTGTTTCTTCTTGTTGTCGACCAGGCAAAAGGTAGCGGAACGGTGGCGCGGGCGTCCTAGTCCACTTGGACGATTATTCCCCCTGCTTGAACCCCCCATAATGACCGGGAAGATTGGGAAATTACCGTTGTTTTTTGGACAGTTTCGGCTGCGATGGCCTTGGCCGGAATCACGCACTGGGACATCAGAGCGGAACCCAGGATACGAACTACAGAGAGAATCCGATGAATAAAGTGCGAACGGCACAGGAAGCGGTGGCGCAGATCGAAAGCGGCATGACCGTCGGCATCGGCGGCTGGGGCCCCCGGCGCAAACCGATGGCGCTGGTGCGCGAGCTGCTGCGGTCCGATGTGAAAGACCTCACCATCGTGGCTTATGGCGGCGCCGATGTGGGCCTGCTGTGCGCGGCCGGCAAGGTGAAGAAAGTGGTGTTCGCATTCGTGTCGCTGGATTTTATTCCGCTGGAGCCTTATTTCCGCGAGGCGCGCCAGAACGGCACTGTCGAGACGATGGAAATCGACGAGGGCATGATGCTGCTGGGCCTGCGCGCTGGGGCCTGGGGTGTGCCCTTCATTCCCACCCGGATTGGTCTGGGCACGGATGTCATCAAATTCAATAAAGATCTGAAAGTGATTGGCAGTCCTTACGACGATAAGGAATGGGTGGCAATGCCCGCGCTGAATCTGGATGTGGCGCTGATTCACGTGGACCGCGCCGACGAGCGTGGTGTGTGCCAGATCAAGGGCCCCGACCTGTACATGGACGACTGGTTTGCCCGTGCCGCGAAAAACACCATCGTGAGCTGCGATGAACTGGTGCCCACTGCGTATTTCCACGCCGGCGACGAAGCCCGCTAC
>JBMOPR010000677.1:0-7998 GCA_049323075.1 Pseudomonadota bacterium | reverse complement strand
CATTAAATCTGGACACGCCGTAAACCCATCCCTGGGGGCTGCTCCGCGGCATCCATGCCGCAGAGCGTCCAGATTTAATGTCCCACCACGCTTTATTTGTGTTGCCCTAGAAGAGCGACAGCTGCGACTGCACAATCCCCTGCAGCGACAGATTGCGAAAATGCAGAATGCCATCCACCGCCGGCGCCAGTTGCCGCTGCAGGTAGTGATCATAGTCGAGGCGTGACTCGCGGCATTCCAGCGGCTCCGGTCCATTCACCGTCATCACATAACTGACCCAGCCCCCGCGCGCATAGCGGGTGGCACGGCCTTGTTTCTGCAGCCACTGATCCGCCTTTTTCGCCGCCTGGGCGTGGGGCGGGACATTTTTGCGGTACTCCGCCAGACGACGCCGGATGCGCCTGCGATACACCAGCTCATCGTCGAGGTTGCCGCTGTGCAGATCCTGCACCACGTTGTGCAGATACCCCTGCACTTCCTCACCATGAAAGATTTTCCAGCACACATCGTACTGCACGCGACGGGCCAGTGGCGTCCAGTCGGTGCGCACGTTTTCCAGTCCCTTGAATACCAGCTTTTCCGTGTCGCCGTTCTGAATCAGCCCGGCGTAACGTTTCTTGCTGCCGGTGTCAGAGCCGCGCATGGTGGGCATGAAAAAATGCCGGTAGTGGGTTTCATATTGCAGTTCAAGGCAGGATTCCAGCCCGAATACCTCCTGCAGTTTTTCGCGCCACCACTGGTTGAGGAATTGTGCCAACTGCGCGCCGATTCCGTCGGCACCGACATCATCGCGCGCACCCTGCAGCCAGACGAACACGGAATCGGTGTCGCCGTATATCACCTGATAACCCTGCTGCTCGATCAGCACCCGGGTCTGGCGCATGATGTCGTGGCCACGCAAGGTGATCGCGCTGGCCAGGCGTGGATCGAAGAAGCGGCACAGGGGCGTGCCCAGCACACCGTAAAACGAATTCATGATGATCTTGATGGCTTGCGACAGCGGCTGGTTGCGGGATTTTTTCGCTTCATCCCGCGCCAGCCACAACTGGCGGATAATCTCCGGCAACAGGTGATGATGCTTGCTGAACACCGCGTCGTGAAAGCCGGGAATCCAGTCACTGTCTGCAGTGCTGCGCGCATTTTTCTTGCGCTTGAAAATCTCCGGCGCCACCTCCGGCAATTCGCCTTCGAACCGGCCCTTCAGCAGTGACAGCGGATCAATGCAGAACGTGCGGATGATGCTGGGATACAGGCTTTTGAAATCCAGTACCAGCACGTGTTCGTACAAACCCGGCCGCGACTCCATTACGTAACCTCCGGGTGCGGCGATGTCGCTTTGAATGTCGCCGATATTGGGCGCTACAAATCCGGCCCGGTGCAGACGCGGCAAATAGAGATTTTCAAACGCCGCCACTGAACCACCCACCTTGTCCAGTGGCAGCCCGGTGAGGCGCGAGCGCTCCAGCGCAAAATACAGCAGACCGGCTTTTTCGAAGATGTCCCACACCAGCTTGCAGTCTTCCAGGTTGTAGCGGGCGAGCGCGGGTTTGTCATGCAGAAACAGCTCGGTGATCTCGGCGCCGCGATCGTCCACGTCGTGGATCAGCTTGCCGCGCTGCAACAGCTGGCGTGAGACATTTTCCAGGGAAAAGGATTCGAAATTCCAGGTGGCGGCCTTGAGGGTGTCGATGCCGTCCAGTACCACCCGACCCGGGATCAGGATGAAGTGGTGCTGGCTTTCATCACGTGCCTGGCGCCATTCGGCTTCCTCCTGACGTCGGCCGATGCGAAATGGCACACGCCATTTGTCGCAGCGCTGCTGCAGGAATTTCAGATCGAAGTTCACCACGTTCCAGCCGATCAGGATGTCGGGATCGTACTGGTGCAGCCAGTTGATGAAATATTCCAGCAGAATTTTTTCGCTGGCGCAGGGAATTACTGGAACATCCCCGTCCACAGGCAAGGTATCGGCAGGCAAACCGGCGCGCACGCATTCCGCGGCATCGCCCAGCATCCACACCTGCTGCACGTCATCGGCAAACACGGCAATGGAATACAGCTGCGAGCCATCCAGCGCAGTTTCAATGTCCAGCGACACCATGCGCAGCTTCGGATCGATGCGGGGGCCCTGTAGCAGACGGGGGTTGAGCAAGGTGCGGCTGGCCACTGCGCCCACTGCTTCCGCCGCCACCTGAACACTGATTTCCCCGGTAATGAACCGCTCGCTCAGGTACCGGTCCACCGCCCGCACATCGGCTTCCCACAGGGGAATACCGGCGTCGCTGCACAGGTCGCGGCAACGCTGCAACTGGCGCTGGCTGCGCAGGTACAGCGCGCTCACATCCTGGTAAAAAAAGGTTTTCAGCTCCAGCGGACGCACCCGCCACCCGCTGCTTCCCGCCAGCAGTTTTTCCACCTGCTGCTGCAAGTGCGTCGGGAAAAAGCACACGGTTTCCTGGCCGGACACGGTGACCTGCAGCGGGCCATCCGCCGTACTGATCCAAAAGATGAACGTCAGCCCGTCGTCCTGCTCGCGCCATTGCCGCGTGAGCAGGAACCCGGGAATCGCTGCGTCGGCCACAGGCTTGTTCAGAAGGCGAAGTCTGCCCACACGGGGCAGTGATCGGAGGGGCGTTCCATGGCGCGGATGTCGTAGCAGATACCGGCCTCGCGCAGCTTGGCGGTCATGCTGGCGGTGGCCAGCACCAGATCGATGCGCAACCCCCGGCGCGGCTCCGCCTCAAACCCCTTGCAGCGATAATCGAACCAGCTGAAACGGTCGCTGACATCCGGATGCAACACACGGTAGGTATCTTTCAGCCCCCACTGCATGACGTGATCCAGCCACTCCCGCTCCTCCGGCAGAAAGCAGCACTTGCCGGTACGCAGCCAGCGTTTCGCATTGTCGGCGCCAATGCCGATGTCATTGTCCAGGGGCGCGACGTTCATGTCGCCCATCAGGATCAGGTTGTGGGCCGGCTGGAAGCGTTCATCCAGCAACTGTCGCACACCGGCATAATACTTTTCCTTGTTGGGAAATTTTTCCGGATGGTCGCGGCTTTCCCCCTGGGGGAAATAGCCGTTGATGACCGTAACCGATGAGCCATCCGGCAGCGCGTAATCGGCGCGGATCAGGCGTTTCTGGTTATCGTCACCGCCGTTGAATCCCTTGTGCACGTTGGTGGGCGGCTGGCGTGACAGCAGCGCCACGCCATAGTGGCTTTTCTGGCCGAAGAACTCGACATGCAGGCCCATGCCTTGCAGTTCCGCCAGCGGAAACTGGCCGTCTTCCACCTTGGTTTCCTGGATTCCAATCACGTCGGGCGTGTGCAGCTTCAACAGCGCTTCAATCTGGTGCAGGCGGGCGCGAATGCCGTTGGCATTGAAGGATACGAATTTCATTTTTTCTTTCCCCGGGAGGAGCCAATCTGGTTGAGCGCAGTTTATCAGTCCGGCACCAAAGATCACCTGCAATATTGGCGGCAGCAGGCTGCAACGATTCGTCGCGCGGCGGTGAGTGTAGACTTTCTTTACACTGTTGAAGCCACTACAATGATCAAGTTACACACCAAAAAAATCACTTCCGCTCGCTCAATCCAGATTGAGTAAAAAATCGCCTAACAGGGTGTTTCGCATGACCGATCTCAGTCACATTTCCATCTTTGAAGGGCTGCCCGAAAAGGAGTTGGCGGCACTGCAGGAGTTGTGTATTACCCGCACCTATCCCAAGAATACCGTGATCATCAATGAAGGTGATCAGGCCAATGCCATGTTCATCTGCACCGGCGGCAAGGTAAAGGTGTATGTGAGCGATGAAAATGGTCGCGAGTTCGTACTCAATTCCATGGGGCCTGACGAGTACTTTGGCGAACTGTCGCTGCTGGACGATGACACCCGTTCTGCCTCGGTCATCACCACCGACAAGTCCACCTTTTCGATCCTGTACAAGGACGACTTCACCAAGGTGATCATGAACAATCCGCAGATCGCCCTGGTCCTGCTGCGTAACCTGGCCCAGCGTATCCGCCAGCTGACCGGCAACGTGAAGACGCTGGCACTGCAGGACGTATATGGCCGTATCCGCAAGATCCTGATGGACCTGTCGACCGAGAAGGAAGGCGAAACCGTCATCGAGGAAAAGCTGACCCAGCAGGATATTGCCAACCGCATTGGCTCGTCCCGCGAGATGGTGGCGCGCATCCTCAAGGATCTGGCCACCGGCGGTTACATCGAGATCGAGAAAAAGCAGTTCCGCATCCTGAAAAAGCTGCCCGAGAGTTACTGAGGCACGCAATTCAAATCGACACGGGACACGGATGTCCCCGCATCTGCCCTCCATTTCATCCGGTTCAATCGCATTTGCCGACTGTGTTATGGTTACGGCAAAAAGTATGACACCACGATGACGGGGACCTCCGTTCAATGACGAATGACATCCGGATGTTTCGAGCCGCTGCCGCCGCCGGCTTGCTGGTGGCGGCCATTGGTATTGTGCTGGTGATCGTTTACCCGCAACGGCTGGAAACGCTGCCTCCCGGCTACTACACCTCCATTCTGGCCATCGAATTCGTGACTTCTCTGCCAGAAGCGCAGACCCTGTTCGCCAACAACGCCACCCTGGTGGCGCGGACACAGACCGGCCACTGGGTAGACATGGCATTTCTGTTCGCCCACGGCGCCTTTCTGGCACTGGCCAACCTGGGATTCTGGAAACGGCAGCGACGTCCCTTGAATCTGGTGGGCGTGTTCGCGGCCATGATCGCAGCCAGCGCGGATCTGGCCGAGAATCAGTATCTGCTGCAACTGGGTGAAGCACTGCAGGGGTTGTCGGCTCCGCCGGATTTCTGGTTGCTGCGTCTGTATGTGACGACCAAATTCCTCGGCATCTGCGTGGCGATGCTGTGTCTGTCGCTGCCGCTATGGCAGCAGGGCCGGGTCGGGAAAGCGTTTGCACTGGTGACGCTCGTGCTGGTGCCGGTGAGCCTGGGTGGCGTCAGTGGCCTGCCGACGCTGACCGAGGCGATGGCGGGGCTGATCGCACTGGGCTGGGTATTGCTGCTGGTATGGCTGCTGCGTACAGGCAAGAATCTGCCGCCCGCCACCCCAGCCTGACCTCGGTCAGGGCTTGTAAAAGAGCGGTCCCGACCGACCGACCGGTTCGCACCCGCCGTCATCCAACCAGAGCCCTCCTCCCATTGGCACGCCGGCAAAAGTCAGGCTGCCGGACGCCTGCAACGATTTTGCTTCCCGCCAGATCCGGGCAGTCGGCCAGTTCTCTCCTTCTTCATGCACGGCCACGAACAGTGGCGCCCAGCCCAGGTACGTTTGCGCGCGTGGCGATGGTTGCTCCGGACCGCAACCGCTGGCCAGATGAATCGCGCCGGCCGACACGCCGATGAACACCGCATCCGCTTCACTGCGGCAGGTTTCCAGCCAGTCCCGCACGGGTTGCTGTTGCAGGAACGCCCAGCCAGTCTCGACACTGCCGCCCGCCAGGATCACCAGCGCACAGGGTCCCGGCGGGATGTCGCTTTCCGACTGAATGAAATGACAGGGCACCGGCTGACCGAACAACGTCGCCAGTGCCGAGCGCGCGAGATCAAAAAACTCCGGCCGGTTGCCATTGGCGGCACCGATATAGGCGGCCGACTGCGGCTTCGCTGCGGAGCGCTCTTGTCCAGTGCAATGGCGCAGCAGCTGCGGCAACTGGTCTGGCCGGAACAGCAGCTGGCTATCGGCCAGCAGGAGCAGCGGGCTCATACGCAGAATCCGGTGTCCTCGCGCCAGAGGCAGCGCGGTTCCCGGGCGTCGGCCTTCACGAATCCCATCTGGCGCTCGCGCGGATAGCCCATGCAGTGCGACACATAGGTCACGCCGTCCAGTTCGCGCACCCGGTTGCGGTGCTGGTGGCCGTACACATGCACCTGGCTGCCCAGACGGCGGATCTGATCGTGAATGCGCAGCGATCCCGCCACGCGGGTGAAATTGAATTCCGGGTGCGGATCGAACATTTTCGCCAGCAGGCTGCGATTGAAGTCCGATCCGAAAATCAGCTCCTGGCGCGGCAGGAAATGGCTGAAACTGATCACAGGCGCGTCGTAATTCCAGTTCAGGAATGGTTCGTTGTGTTGCGCGAACCACTGCGCCAGCGGCACTTCAATGGACGCCGGCCAGCGGGTGTGGAAGAAATCCCCCCACATGTCGTCGGTGCGGTCCAGTGCCGAGGTCTTTTCCATAAACAGCGTGTGCCCGGCGAACTGCTTGTCGTCGTACCAGGATTGCAGCGGCACCAGCCACACATGCTGGTACTGCCCCAGCCGCAGCGGTTCGGTCTGCACGCCGTAGTGGTGGCACAGGGCCTGGATGGCGTTGAACTTCTCCACCGAATCGGCGAAATCCGACCGGCGAATCCAGAGTTCGTGATTGCCCGGCACGAACATGACGCGGTAGAAACAGGGCACCAGCTGATCGAACAGGTATTCCAGCTTGTCCAGGCGATCAGTGGCATCGCCGGCGATGATCAGCACGTCCAGCCGGTGGCCGCGACGGGCGAAGTCCATCAGCTGGTTGAAATTATCCTGGTAGTCGATGTGGATGTCGGACGTCACCCAAACCCGGCTTGGTACCATAGTGCGCGCTCAGATCCTGCAAGTTGAAAAATGCACTGCCGGCGGGGCGGCATTCAAATGGGAATTTCCACCATGCTGTCCAGGGAATCACGAATCTGCAGTTCCTGGGTGGCGACCTTTTTGAACAGTCCGCCCATGGCCTGTTCCGCCACATACCCGGCCAGTTGTTCCGGAGCCACCGGCGCCACCACCAGAGGCGGTGTTGGCGAAGGGGTTTCGATGTCCGGCACGGCCTGATCCACGGATTTGCGCAAGTCGGATTCCAGTTCCGAGCCCACCACCGGCTGCGTCGCCTGATCCACCGCCTGGCGGGCAGCCACCAGTTCACCATACAACTGGATGGCACCGTTGGCGTGCAGCCGTTCGGTCACCACCGGCAGCAGGGCTTCCTTCACCACTGCACCGCCCTGCTCCATCAGATAATCGGTGGCAGCGGCCTCGGGCGCATCCAGCAGGCTCTGCAATTTCTCGGTATCCATATTCACAATCATGTCTTTCAGGATCGGGCCCGCCACGGGAATGGCATCTTCCGCCGCACGGTTGATCAGGGTTTCCAGCAGGGCGGCCTGAGGGTCACGCTGCAGGTCCCGGGCCACGCCGATGGCCAGCCCCAGGGGCGGGGGCAGCAGAATGCGTACCAGCGGGTCATCCAGGAAGCCACCTTCGGCGGCCAGCCCGTTGATGACGGTGTCGATCCCCTGGGTCAGCAACTCGCTGAATTTGCCCGCCAGCATCTGCTGCACCCTGTTCTCGACCGAGGATTGCAGATTCTCGACAAAATTGGCGCACCCGGCGGAGAAAAGCCCTATCAACAGAATTGTCGCAAAACGAACCATAGCCATTGTCTGAGTTGGAAAGTGGAAACGGGGCGCCATTCTAGCATGGACCTGCCTGCAGCCTGGCGTGACCTGCGCGCGCTTTTGAGCCAATTGGCTTTTGAACGGCCCGGTGAAATACTATCCTTCATTGAGATTGACCGACGCCCATCACCTAATGGAAGCCGTACGCCGACATGACCAGTTTCATTCACCCGGAACAACAGAAGATCTGCCACCCCAGCTTTGAATGGCTGCGCACCGAAGCCATTGAATCCCTGCATGTTCTGGTGTCGGAGTACCGGCACAGGGTGACTGGTGCCATGCACTATCACCTGTCCGCCGACAACGACGAGAACGTGTTTCTGGTGGCCCTGCGCACCATTCCCGTGGATTCCACCGGCGTGGCCCACATCCTGGAACACACAGTGCTGTGCGGCAGCGAGAAATACCCGGTGCGCGATCCGTTCTTCATGATGATCCGCCGCTCGCTGAATACGTTCATGAACGCCATGACCAGCAGCGACTGGACGGCGTATCCGTTTGCCAGCAAG
>JBMOPR010000676.1:0-8025 GCA_049323075.1 Pseudomonadota bacterium | reverse complement strand
ATTCCGATCTCGGCATTGTGGTGCTGTTCATGCTGTCCAGTTTCCGATGTCAAAGTGAGGAACAGCTGGCCAGCGAGATGGCGCGCTCCATCTCCACCTTTGGTGTCAAGAACGTGGTGGGTGTGCGGTTGGGCAGCGACATGCATTTTGTCGCGTCTTCCGGCGCAGATCTTTCGCTCAAATCCCAGCTGGAATTGAACCGCAGCAAGGGGCCGGTGGTGGAGGGCAACCAGCTGATGCTGTATGAACAGAATTGCTGGGTGCTGGTGCAGGATCCGCCACGTCAGGATCCGGATCGCTATGCTCGCCTGCTGGACAATCTGGGCACCCTGTTGCGGGGCGCCGACGCCCGTCACGAAGCCATTGCCGCCGCGCTGGCGGTGCAGCGACAGAAGGTGCAGGTGGAGCAACTGATCCTGCGCAGCTATGAAGTGTTTCAGACGTTCGAAAAAAATATTGTCCGCCAGCAGGAACGTATCGGTCGTGCGCTCAATATATTTGCGCAGGACGTGCGCAAGTCCCTGGCGATCGCCGCCGGCGATCCGGCCAGCATCCGCCTGAACATGGAACTCAAAAAACTGGAGGATATGTTGCGGGGGCTGCTCAAGTCATCGGAACTGGTGGACCCGGCCTTCGCCAAGAACATCTCGCGGGTGGCGCAGGGGCTGCATTCCAAGCAGAAGGGCGACGGTTAGCTTGGCGGGTGGCGATCAGCGGGCGCCACCTTCCCGGTAAAGCTGCAGGTATTTCTCTTCCAGTTCCTTGAAACTCTGCTGCAGGGCGATCATTTCGTTTTTCTGCTTTTCCAGCTTCAGCTTCATGCCGGCCATCAGCGGCTGATCCTGCTCGGCGGTATTTTCCAGCGCCGCGCGCAGCTGGTCATTTTCCAGGGTGAGCTGCTTGTTCAGATTGCTCAGCAGGTAGATTTTTTCCACCATTACCGCGCTTTCAGTTGTGAACTGCTCGATCAACTGGGCCGTGTTCAGATCGTCCTGTTCCGGCGCCGGACGCTGCAGGCTTTGATCCAGGGCCTGATCCAGGTTCTCCACGCACTGGCGGGTGCTGTCGATGGTCTGCTCCATCGCGCTTACGGCATCCAGCAGGCCCTGCTTTTCCATTTCATTGGTCAGCGAGTCGATCTGCTTGCGCAGGTTGCGGATGGTTTCATTCTGGCGCGCAATGATGTTGTTGAGCATGTCCAGGTTCTGGGCAGGATCGATGCTCATGGTTTTGCGTTCACTCACCGGCGCTGGTTCGGCGCCTTCCGACTGCTGGTTGGCGAACGCGACTTCATTGAAGGATTCGTGCATCAGAAAGACCAGTTCGCGCATCTTCTCGCTGCCCGCGAAATTCTCGCACAGGCCCAGCAGTGCGCGATGCAGCAATTGTTCCAGCGCCTGCGTCGATTGGGCACCGGCGGTGGCGCTGGAGATGAAATCCTGCAATGGTTTCAGATTCTGCAGCTGCTGTTTCTGATCGTTGCGCACGGCGGTCAGATCCGCGATGGTTTTGTCCTTCGAATCCAGCTCGCTGGTGTGCACATCGTTCAGCAGCTTTTTGGTGTGATCCACCCGCATGCGCATCTGTTCGTAGATGGTGCCGGCATGTCCTTCATAATGTTTGATTTCGTTGCGCCAGGGGATTTCACTATCGGCTCCGGCTTCCACGCGAACCTGCAGCAGCGCCTGTTCGGCCCGCAGCGCATGAAAGCGCAGGCCCACGGCAAATTCCTCCGGCTTCACTTCCATGTTCAGATCCACGGCATTCTGGCTGCTGTGGCCGGTGGTGAGTTCGATTTCTTCGGCCAGGTAACGCAGCACGCTGTCGCCGCTCATGTCGTCCCTGAACTGGGTGAGGATGGCCTGCAATTCGGCAATAGTCTTTCTTTGCCGCAGCAACAATAGCAGCAGCATGCCGATGCCCAGCACCAGCACGATCAGAACCTGAATGCCAACCAGCATTTCTGTGGTCATGAATATCCGAAACTCTTTCGATGTCTGCAGAAAGTATGGCCCAGAATTTTCCCTTTGCACCGTAGGGGCGTTTGATAAGACGTTGAAATGGCGGCTGTTATTTTCGCTCAAGATTTTGGGGGCGGCGCCGATAAACAGACTGGAAATCCCGTTTTGTGGTCGGGATCGGTAACCAGCCATCGACAGGTCTGCGCTGGGCAGACGGGAGCTCCCCTCCATGTTATCGTTCAACCCCTTGATGCAACGGGATTTTTTCTCTGGGCCGCAAGCCTGGCGCAATGGTTTGGGGCAGCACGCCCATGGTCGCGGACCGCAGCCGGTGGTGGCCAACCAGTCGGTTTCGGTGGGCAGTGTGCAAACCACGCTGACCATGGCCTATGAAAAAATGCAGTCCGTGGTACAGAGCCGGTTGCAGACAGTGGGTTCCACCACCGGGACTGCTCCAGTTGCCAATGACGATCAGGACTATTCCTCGCAGGCAGTGGCCGACCGCATCGTGGGATTCGTTGCTGACCGTTTGGCGCAGGAAAAGGCCAATGGTGCGTCGGACGAGGAATTGATGGAGCTGTACCAGCAGGCATTGCAGGGCGCGGAAAAGGGCCTGCGGGAAGGCCGCGACATCATTGCCGGCCAGGGCCTGTTTGATGGCGACGTGAAAAGCACCTTTTACGATACCGTGAACAAGATTGCCGACGGCCTGGAGCAACTGGGCAAGACCTATTTTGGCGACGCCCTGCCCACCACGCCGACTGCTCCAACAACACCCACTACGCCCACCACACCCACAACGCCAACCACGCCGACCCGACCCACCACCGGCACCGGCTTCCAGGCATCCCTGAGCCAGGTGCAGGTGGAGCGCACCCGCAGTTTTGAGATGGAAGTGGTCACCCAGGAAGGCGACCGGGTGAAAATCCTGGTGAATTCCGGGCAGTCGCTGTCCGCCCAGCAAGTGAATTATGCCGACGACAACACCGCAATCGACGGCTTCGAAGCTGAGTTCTCCAGCTTCGACAACCTGTCCTTCACCGTGGAAGGCGATCTGAACGAAGCCGAACTGGCGTCGCTGAACGATCTGTTCGGTCAGGTGAACGATGTGGCGGAAACCTTTTACGGCGGCAATATCGAGGAAGCATTCAACCAGGCCATGGACGTGGGCATGGACCCGGAACAACTGGCCAGCTTCGCCGTGAACATGAACCAGACCGAAGCCGTTGCGGTGCGCAGCACCTATGCGGCGGTGCAGAACATGGCTGGCCCGGCCCGCACCAACCCGTTCGAAGACCTGTTCCAGCGCCTGGGTGATTTTGCCAGTCAGGTGCAGGAATCCAGTGACGTGGTGGCCGGCATCGAAAGCGCCATCGAAAACCTGCAATCCCTGTACACCGATCTGCTGTCCCGGTTGCATCCCGGCCGTGGCGAAGACAACGGGCGTGGCAACGATTTCCAGCGCTTCATGAACCGCCTTACCAGCTGATCGATCCGTTTTACCCTGCAGCTTTTTTGTTGCAAGGCAGCCCGCACCGAATTTAACCCGGCGCGGGCTGTTTTTTTTCAGCCACTCCGTTTATGTTGCAATTCGTTCCCCGCTTAACGAACTGGAGATGGATGCATGATCGGGCGCGCAATACTGGGCATGATGCTGTGGTGGATAACGCAACTGGCGCTGGCGGTGACCGTGCCGGTGCCGGATGCACTGCAACCCTGGAAGGACTGGGCACTGTTCGGCGAGGAAACCGCCCGCTGTCCGTTTTACTACCAGGACTTCGCCAACAAGCAATGCCAGTGGCCCGGCCAGCTGCAACTGAGCGTGGAACCCGGCGGCCTGCGCTTCGAACAGGACTGGCGGCTGTACAGCGAAAGCACGCTGGCGCTGCCGGGATCGGAAGGCTTCTGGCCCGGTGCGGTGACGGTGAACGGCAAACCCGCCACGGTGGTGGAACAGAACAACCGTCCCTACGTGCGGCTGCCGGCGGGGCAATTCCGCCTGGCGGGCCTGATCAGCTTCAGCACCAAACCCGATTCACTGCTGATTCCCGCGCAAACCGCGCTGGTGCAGCTGAAACAGCAGGGCGTTGCGGTGCCCAATCCGCGCATCGACGCCGACGGCCGCCTCTGGCTGGTGGAGCGCCAGAACGCCGAACCCACCGACACCGGTGCCAGCGAAGACAAACTCAACATCCGCGTCTTCCGCCATCTGGTGGACGACATTCCCTTCCGCCTGGAAACCCTGATCGAACTGGAAGTGGGCGGCAAGCCCCGCGAAATGCAGCTGGGCAAGGTGCTGTTCACCGATTTCACGCCCACATCATTCACCAGCCCGCTGCCAGCCCGCATCGACGCCGACGGCACACTGCGCGTTCAGGTGCGCCCCGGCCAGTGGACCCTGCGCATCGACGCCCACCGCAACGGCGCAGTGCAACAACTGACACTGGAAACCGTGGCGGAAAAACTCTGGCCGGAAGACGAAATCTGGGTATTCGAAACCCTGCCGGACTTGCGCCAGATCCGCGTGGAAGGTGTCGACAGCATCGACCCCAGCCAGACCTCGCTGCCCGGTGAATGGCAGCAGTTTCCCGCCTACCGTTTGCAAGCCGGCAACAGCATGACCTTCGCGGAACTGCGCCGGGGCGATCCGCAACCGTCGCCCAACCAGCTCACACTGGAACGCCAATTCTGGCTGGATTTCGACGGCGCCGGCCTCACCGTGCGCGACCGTTTCAGCGGCAGCCTGTACCGCGACTGGCGTCTCACCGCCCAGCCCGAACTGCAACTGGGCAGCCTGGAACTGAATGGCGCACCGCAAGTCATCACCACGCTGGAAACGGAAGCAGGCAAAACCCAGGGCGTGGAAGTGCGCAGCGGATCATTGCAGGCCAGTGCGCTTAGCCGCATGGCGGAAACTGGCGGCCTGCACGTGCGCAGCCTCAGCTCCACCGGCTGGCAGCACGACGTGGATCAGCTCAACGCCACCCTGCAACTGCCGCCGGGCTGGCGCGTGTTCACCGTCACCGGCGTGGAGCAGGCCATGAACACCTGGACCGGCTCCTGGAACGTGTGGGACATCTTTATCGTGCTGATCGCCATCGTCGCCGTGATCCGTTTGCGCGGCATCGTGCCGGGTGCGATCTGCGCGCTGGCGCTGGTGCTGATCTATCCCGAGGCATCGGAATTCTTATACCTGTGGCTGAACGTGATCGCGGTGATGGCGATCCTGTTCTTCCTGCCGGAAGGCAAACTGCGCACCACGCTGCGCTGGTATGGCTCGGCGTCAGCCTTGCTGCTGGCGCTGTGGTTTTTGTCGTTCATGGTGGACCAGGCGCGGCTGGGCCTGTACCCGCAACTGCAGCAACCCTGGACACAGATGGGGCAGGGCTCGTCGTACTACGGCGGCTACGGTGAAAGCCAGCAATATGACATGGCCACCGCCGTTGCTCCCGCCTCTGCACCGATGGAAATGGCGATGGATGCCGCGATGGAAGCGGGCGCCGGCGCAGAGCAGGAATCCTATCGTTCCCTGGCAAAACTATCGTCGCCACGCTCGGCACCACGCAAACCAGCGCCCAACATCGAACGCTCCGACCCCAACCTCGCCGCGCAAACCGGCCCCGGCCAGCCCAACTGGGAATGGATGCAGACCACGCTGTACTGGAACGGCCCCGTCACCCAGGGCGAACAGTTCAACGTCTACCTGCTCACCCCGTGGGAAAACCGCCTGCTGGCGTGGCTGCGCGTGATCCTCGGCGTGGCCATGCTCGCCAGCGTGCTGGGCCTGCAGAAAATACAGGGCCACTGGAAAATCGCCGGCTGGCGTCCGCGCGCCGTTGCAACCGCCGCCGCGCTGGTGCTGATGGCCGTGCTGCTGCCTGCCGCGCCCAACGCCAATGCCGCTGACATTCCCGACGAAAAAATCCTGGAGACATTAAAAAAACGTCTGCTGGAAGAACGCGACTGCACACCGGCGTGTCTGGGTATCGAGCGCACCCACCTGCAACTGAACGGCAACCGCCTCACCGTGCGTTTCAGTGTGCACGCGCAGCAGGATCTGTTCTGGCCGCTGCCCGACAGCCAGCAGCAATGGCGCATCGACAGCGTGCAACTGGACGACCAGCCTCACGTCGCCCGCAAACTGCAAGGCAGCCTGCAACTGCCGGTCAGCGCCGGCACGCACACGCTGCAACTGTCGGGCACCGTCAACCCGCAGCGGGAATTCCAGCTCACCTTCCCGGTGATGCCGCACAACCTCACTGTCAGCGCCGACGGCTGGGACGTGCGTGGCCTCGACAACGGCCGTCTGCAAGGCAACGGCCTGTACTTCTACCCGGCCACACGCGAAGCACAAACCGCCGACGCCGAGGAAAAACAGCTCACGCCAGATCCCGTGCCACCGTTCGTACAGGTGCAACGCGAATTGCGCCTGGGCCTGAACTGGTACCTGGAAACCAGCGTGCAGCGCATCGCGCCGCAGCAAGGTGGCATCACCCTGGAAATTCCGCTGCTGCCGGGGGAATCCATCACCACGCAGGAAATTGAAGTCAACGCCGGCAAGGCGCGCATCCAGCTGAAACCGGGCCAGGATGCGATTGCCTGGACCTCCACTCTCGACAAAACCAGCACGCTTACATTGCAGGCCGCTGAAAATGCGCAATGGAGCGAACACTGGAGCGTCGATCCCTCGCCGCTGTGGCACATCAGTGTCGATGGCATCGCACCGGTGAAGGAAACCGGCGTGGTGGGGCAGTGGCGTCCGCGCTGGCGGCCATACCCCGGCGAAAAAATCGTGCTCAACATCGTGCGGCCCGAGGCTGTCGCTGGCGCCACCACCACCATCGATCAGGTGCAGCAAACCTGGACCCCGGGCCTGCGCGAATCCCGCAGCGTGGTGAAACTGCATCTGGTGAGCAGCAAGGGCAGCGAGCAACACATCGGACTGCCGGAAGGCGCGCAGGTAAAACAGGTCACCGTGGATGACGAAGCCCGCGCCGCCGACGAAGACAGCAACAAAGTGATCGTACCCGTGAACCCTGGCCAGCATTGGATCGAAGTGGAATGGCGCCAGCCGGAAGAACATTCCGTGCGCGTGAAAACGCCTGCGGTTTCCATCGGCGCGCCGTACGTGAACCACGGCATCCAGGTGGAAATGCCAAGGGACCGCTGGGTGCTGTTCGCCGGCGGCCCCGCTATGGGCCCGGCCATCCTGTTCTGGGGCGTCACCCTCGTCACCCTGCTGGTGGCCGTGGTGCTGGGCCGCTTCCGCCAGTTGCCGCTGAAAACCGTGCACTGGGTGCTGCTGGTGCTGGGCCTGTGCGCCGGCTGGATTCAGGCCATGATTCCCATCGCACTCTGGTTCTTAGCCATGCACCGGCGCAGCCAGTTGAACCCGCAAAAAATCACCCGCACCCAGTTCAATCTGCTGCAACTTTTTTTGGCGGGCTTCAGCCTGTTTGTGTTCGCCGTGCTGATCGCCGCGATCCCCAACGGCCTGCTGGGCAGCCCCGACATGGGCGTCACCGGCAACGGCTCCTCCCAGCACCAGCTGAACTGGTTTGTGGACCGCGGCGAAAACGCACTGACGCAAGCCTGGGTGATTTCAATTCCGCTGTGGATTTATCGCGCACTGATGCTGGTGTGGTCGCTGTGGCTGGCACTGCATCTGCTGAGCTGGCTGAAGTGGGGCTGGCAGGCGTTCACCCATGACGGCTACTGGCGCAGTGACGTGATCGTGAAGGAAAAGCCGGCCGCAAAGGAGAAATCTGTGGTGGTGCAGCCGGGGCAGGAGGGCGGCCCGCAGTGAAGGAGAAAGTGATTCTGTACGGCACGTCCGCGTGCCATTTGTGCGAGGTGGCGCAGGAGATTCTCCGTGCCACCCTCAGCCCGGAGTTTTTTGAGATTGAGCTGGTGGATATCGTGGAATCCGATGCGCTGGTGGAGGCGTATGGGGTGAGGATTCCGGTGCTGCAGCGGCAGGATGGTGGGGAGCTGGGGTGGCCGTTTGGGGTGGAGGAGGTGGTGGGGTTTCTGGGGGAGTGAGGTTGGGGATGCGGGGAAGGTA
>JBMOPR010000675.1:0-8033 GCA_049323075.1 Pseudomonadota bacterium | reverse complement strand
ATTTGTCGATCGAAAAAATCAGCGGTTGCGCACCGTACAGCACAGGGTCATATTTGACAGGCACCTACTGCCAAATCTGACAGGAGCCCGTATGATCTCTGTCGAGCCTTCCGCCCTCGTTTCCCTGTTCGATCAGCCCGCCATTTTCATCGACCGGCAATACCGCATCCTGGCCAGCAACGGCGCCTACCAGCAGCGCTACGGCATGCCCAAACCCGACTGCCACTGCTTCCAGGCGTCACACGGCTACAGCTCACCCTGCCACGCCAACGGCGAGCCCTGCCCGCTGCTGCAATCCCAGCAGACTGGCACCCACGCCCGCGCCCTGCACATCCACCAGGACCGCGACCACCGCCATTTCTGCCAGGTGGAAATGCACCCCGTGCAGGACAGCAGTGGCGCCACTGTCGGCTTTATCGAAATCATGAATGCGGTGGAATCCGCCAGCGTCAATGCCGGCAACAAGGGCCTGATCGGCGAATCCCCGGCGTTCCAGAAAATGATGGAAGCGGTGTACCGCGTGGCGCCCACGGATGTAAGCGTATTGCTGGAAGGCGAATCCGGCACCGGCAAGGAACTGGTGGCCCGCGCCATTCACGACGCCAGCAACCGCAAGCTGGGCAAGTTCGTGGTGCTGGAATGCAGCGGCATCAACGAAAACCTGTTCGAGAGCGAACTGTTTGGTTACCGCAAAGGCGCGTTCACCGGCGCCCGCAGCGACAAGACTGGCCTCGCCGCCAGCGCCAGCGGTGGCACCCTGTTTCTGGATGAAGTGGGCGACATTCCCATCAACCTGCAGGTGAAACTGCTGCGGCTGCTGGAGACCGGTGCCTTCCGCCCGGTGGGCGCCACGGAAATGGAACGCACGGATTTCCGCCTGATCTGCGCCAGCCACAAGGACGTGAAAGCCATGGTGGAGGCCGGCACCTTCCGCGAGGATCTGTATTACCGCCTGGCCACCTTCCCCATTCATCTGCCACCACTGCGGGAACGGCGCGAGGATCTCGCGTTGCTGTGCGAAGCCATGCTGGGGCGACCACCGGTACCCGCCGGCACCCATGTCAGCAACGCCGTGATCAAGCAGCTGGCGCGCTACCGTTTTCCCGGCAATATTCGCGAGCTGCGCAATCTCATCATACGCGCCTCGCTGCTGGCCGAGGAACATGTGATCCAGACCAAACATCTGCCACCGGAAATTGCACAACAAACAGCGCCGCGGGACAAAACCCACTTTGCGGAAAACGTGCTGCCGCTGGAGCAGATCGAACTGGATTACCTGCGTCACATCCAGGAAGTGTTTGAAGGTTCGAGCGCCGAGCTGGCACTGAAACTGGGGATCAGCGAACGTACGCTGTATCGCAAGCTGGCACGATTGAAATCCAATACAGTGGCGGACACCTGACGTCCTGTGGTTCTTTATGGTTGGAAGCTCCGCAATAAAATACGGCCGGGTGGCGATGACAGCGACCTTTCTGCCAGCGACGGATTGAACGCAACAATCAGCAGCGCCAGATCAGCCGGACAGGTAGCTGCCCCCATCAGCACATGAAACAATCCGGCCTGTGACATCTTCAATGCATAGCAGAATTTCTGTGCTGTCAGTTTCAGCGCGGGAAAACTACCAGTCCTGCTCGAGCGCCTGCATGGATTTTTCTATGTCAGCCAGCCGCTCTGCGCTGGTTGCCGCGATGTTGGCGCACAGTGGCGTGGACGTCTGATTGACCAGCACATCGTTACACAGGTTGATCAACGCAATTTCTTCCTGGAACTTCGCCATCCGGATATCGTAATAGCGTGACCGCTCTTCGGCCGAGGCAGTGCCCTCTTCCATGCGCCTGGCCAGCGCCTGGTATTCATTAAACTCAGCAAACAGGGCCTCCACTTCGGCGGGCGTTTTTTCCGCGGGCACCACCAGATTGCCGGGCAATGCTTCTTTCAGATACTCAAGCTCCCGCTTCGTCAGACTGATTTCGTCGCTCTGATCGTCAGTGCCGTCTGACGACACGGCATCCATTTCAATCTGTTGTTCATCAACAGCAGCGGCGTTACTTTCCTCTGCAACAACCGGCCGCACACCTGCATCCTGCTGCCAGGACCAATCAGGCAGCGGCGCCACCGAATCCGTCAGCGGGGTCGATGCTGTGGCTGCCGGCTTGCCAATATCGCGCGACAACGCAGCAAACAGCATTGCACTGGCAACGGCTGCCGCCACCAATGCTGAAATCCGCCAGCGCTTTCTGTCACTCATCGTGAATCCGTCCTCCTGTGTCCAGGAAAAGGTGTGTGCCGGTGCTACCGCCGGCACACACCGCATCCGTCCGCGCGATTACTGCGGCAGGCTTGCTGTTGCCCACTTCGAGACGTCCGAACTGGGGCGTCTGATGTAACTCACCCAGCGCGTGTCGCCATCCAGAAAGGTCTTGTGGAATGCCAGCGCAATGCCAGCAACCGCCCTGTTGGCCGCGGTCGGTGAGCCCCAGTCGAAATGGCCCGCGCTGGACACTTCGTAAAACACCTTGGGAACTCCGCTGCGAATATTATTGTAGACGCCATCGGACTGCCCCAATCCACCCAGGTAGGTGAGATCCAGTGCGCCATTCAGAATCAGGGTGGGAATACGCGTGTTGCCACCCCGCGAATCGATATCCACCGCCGTCAGATTGTGCCCGGCCAGTGACATGGCGCTCTTCAGGCCGGCATATTCAGCGGAGTTGATCCAGGTGGCACCACCCCCCATCGACCAGCCCACTGCTCCCAGTCGTGCTGTATTCAGCTTGCCATACAGCGCACTGGCGGAGCGGGTATTTTCCCGCTTCAGCGCATCCAGCACCTGCTTCTGCTGACTGGCGCGCTGGTCCACCGTGTCCAGCGTGGTGCTGGTATCCATGGTCACCATCACAATGCCATGGGAAGCGAAGAACGGACCCCAGGCTGCAAACATGGACTGGATGCCGGTATAGGGAGGAGTGAAAACGACGCCTGAAAACGGCGGCCTGGCATTGGACGGGTAATAAACAGTTGCGCCACCCGGCGTCTGCAATCTGGACAGCGTATAGCTTCTCACCGTATAGGGACCGTTCCCGCTGTAGGAACCCGGCGCCTCTTCATAACGGCAGATGGCACCTGCGGGGCAGGTGGTTGCAGCAGTTGCTTCCAGCGTAATCGCAAAGAACGCCAGCATTCCCAAAACAGCCAATGACAAACGGGAGGGGACTATTTTTCTTTTCATGAAAATTTCCTTTTTTCCGGAGAATGGATGATGTGTTTCTCACCATTACGCCCTGCTAACTGCCTCCCTGAGCAAGTTACTGCCGAACTGCGAAATCACCACGGGAATAGAGGAATTTCGTTGGTGTCAGCGCTCGCGAACGAGCGGGGGAAGAATAATCCCGGGGTCCGGCAAACACCCGGTCGACGTTGCCGGATTGGCCACATTGCCAGTGTTTTCGGTCGCTACGGCCATCTGTCAGGCATAAAAAAACGCGCCCGAAGGCGCGTTTTGGGTGGACCGGAATCCGGCACTGATCAGTGCAGACCCTTGATCATGTCTTCCACGACTTTCTTCGCGTCGCCGAAAATCATCATCGACTTGTCCATGTAGAACAGATCGTTGTCCAGACCGGCGTAACCGGTTGCCATCGAACGCTTCACCACCAGGATGGTGCGCGCCTTGTTGGCTTCCAGGATCGGCATGCCGTAGATCGGACTGCTCGGATCGTTCTTCGCGGCGGGGTTCACCACGTCGTTGGCGCCGATGATCAGCACCACGTCGGTGGTGGCGAAATCGCTGTTGATTTCTTCCATTTCCAGCACGTTTTCGTAGGGCACTTCCGCTTCTGCCAGCAACACGTTCATGTGGCCAGGCATACGGCCTGCAACCGGGTGGATCGCATAACGCACCTTCACACCTTTCTCCGCCAGCAGGGACGCAAATTCCTGCAGGGCATGCTGGGCGCGGGCAACCGCCAGACCGTAACCCGGCACGATCACCACACTGTCAGCGTTGGACATGAGGAATGCAGCGTCATCCGGTGAACCGGACTTGTAGTTCTTCTGCACGCCCGAACCCGCCGCAGGGCCGGCATCGCTGCTGGAACCCATGCCGCCGAAAATCACGTTCAGCAGCGAACGGTTCATCGCCTTGCACATGATGTACGACAGGATCGCACCGGACGAACCCACCAGCGAGCCGCAGATGATCAGTACGGAGTTGTTCAGGGTGAAACCGATACCCGCCGCTGCCCACCCCGAGTAGGAGTTCAGCATCGACACGACTACCGGCATATCGCCACCGCCGATCGGGGCAATCAGGAAGTAGCCCAGCACCAGTGCCACTGCCGTCATGATCAGGAAGGACGTGATGTCTTCGGAAATGAAGTAGTGCACACCAAAGCCGATCATCACCAACGCCAGACCCGCCTGCAGCGGCTTGACCCAGCCACCCTTGAGCGGCTTGGAACCGGCCTTGCCCGCCAGCTTCAGGTAAGCAACCACCGATGCGGTAAAGGTGATGGCACCGATGAAGCAGCCCAGGAACAGCTCGAAGCGGTGAATCGCGTCGTGCTCCACGCCTTCGTGGAAAATGGCCGCCACGGCGATCAGCACCGCTGCCAGACCCACCAGCGAGTGCATCATTGCCACGGTTTCCGGCATCTGCGTCATTTCAACGGTCTTGGCGCGGTAGGCACCGATGGCACCACCGGCAATCAGCGCACCGAACAGCAGGAAGTTCGCGGCATTCGGTGTCATCAGATAGGTGATGACGATGGAGATCGCCATACCGATCATGCCGTACAGGTTACCCTGGCGGGCACCCAGCGGCGAGGACAGACCGCGCAGCGACAGAATGAAAAGAATCGCGGCGATCAGGTAAAACCAATCTGCATACTGTGACATGTGAGCGCCCCGTTACTTCTTTTTCTTCTTGAACATTTCGAGCATGCGCTCGGTCACCAGGAATCCACCGAAGATGTTGATGGATGCCAGGAAGACCGCCAGCGCGCCCAGCCAGGTGCTCAGGCCGATTTTCAGTTCCTCGCCGGAACCGACCTGAACGGTGTGCAGCATCGCACCCACGATAATGATGCCGGAAATCGCATTGGTAACGGCCATCAGCGGCGTGTGCAGTGCAGGCGTTACGTTCCAGACCACGTGGTAGCCCACGAAGATCGCCAGAACGAACACGGTGAAAATGGTGACAAAAGGTATTTCGGCCATGGTCGTCTCCTCAGGCAGGTTTCTTGTAAACCACTTGCCCGCCGGACACGATGATGGTGGGACCAATCACGTCGTCTTGCGGGTTGAGTTTGAATGCTTTGGCTTCCTTGTCGTACATCGGTTGCAGGAAGTTGATCAGGTTACGGGCGTACAGCGCAGACGCTTCGGCCGCAACCGTGGCGGGAATGTTGGTGTTGCCGATGATCTTCACGCCGTTGGCGGTCAGCACGGTTTCACCGGCCTTGGCGCCTTCCACGTTGCCACCGGATTCCACTGCCATGTCGACGATCACGGAGCCGGGCTTCATTTTCGCCACCGTTTCAGCCGTCACCAGGCGCGGCGCCGGACGACCCGGGATCAGCGCGGTGGTGATGACGATGTCAGCCTGGGAAACGTGCTTGGCTACCAGCTCGACCTGACGACGCTTGTAATCGTCGGACATTTCGCGGGCATAACCACCCGCAGTTTCGGCGCCTTTCTTTTCTTCCTCGGTCATCTGGACTTCGATGTACTTGCCGCCCAGCGACTCGACCTGCTCCTTGACCGCAGGGCGAACGTCGTTGGCTTCCACCACCGCACCCAGACGCTTGGCGGTCGCAATCGCCTGCAGTCCGGCCACGCCCACACCCAGGATCACCACCCGGGCCGGTTTAACGGTGCCGGCAGCGGTCATCAGCATGGGGAACAGACGCTGGTATTCGTTGGCGGCCATCAGCACGGCCTTGTAACCGGCCAGGTTGGCCTGGGACGACAGCACGTCGGCGCTCTGGGCGCGGGTGATCCGCGGCACCAGTTCCATGGCGTAGCAGGTGATGCCACGCTGGGCGTAGGCATCCAGGTTTGGATTGCTGTGAGGGGCATAGATGCCCAGAACGGCGGCGCCGCTCTTGATCAGGGCGATTTCCTCGGCCTGGGGCGCACGGACCTTCAATACCAGGTCTGCATCTTTATAGGTGTCTGCGGCGGTAGGCGCGATGGTGGCTCCTGCTTCCTGATAGGCGCTGTCGGTACAGCTGGAAGCGACCCCCGCTCCGGTTTGCACGACCACGGAATATCCGAGCTGGACGTACTTTTTCACCGTTTCAGGAGTGGCGGCCACACGCGTTTCGCCAGCGACGATTTCCGCTGGAATCCCAATCTGCATGGTTTACCCTCACTAATGTTGACGTTTGTTAAGCCTGCACCCCAGCGAAAGCTGTCCCCGGTGCAATTCGGACACGCAAACACACCGGGACCCCGGCCTGTTGATCAGGCCAGGGCACTGGCGATAATGGGCTGAATCTGTTTCCGGCGCGAAGGGTAACCACTTATAAGATGAAAGGCTGTGGCGTTCCTTCGCTGGATCGGCCGAGGTCGGTAGGGTATATGCCTTTTGGGGTCCTTGCAACCCTTCGGAACGGGCCTATTGAGGGTCGGGAATGAACTTCAATCCCACGCCGGCGGGCTCCATGCGAACCACTTCCATGGCCACGATCGGCGCGTCCGCCATCATCCCCTGCACCTGCCCCCTGGCCTGGGTACCGATCGGCAGATTGATGGTGGAATCGAGAATCAGGAATACCCCACCATCGGAAATATCGCGGGTGGTTACCAGAACCTCACCAATGGAATCGTTCCAGATCTTGAATTTGCAGCGCAGGTTCGTGCGCTGATGACGGCGCTTGTTGGACATGGATGTACTGCTTCCTGAAGGGATTGCTTTCAGTCTAGCAGCCAGTGGCAAACCTTCTACAGGCGGCGATATGCCAATGGCGACGGGCTAAAGGTCCCGCCGGCCGAAATCACACAAACCTGTCGCCGCCCACCATTGCCGCTGCCGAAATGCCGCTGCTAGCATGCGGGTTCGACTGAGCGGAGAGAAACGCAACATGGCAAGCAGCAGGCACTGGACCGAACACAATATTCCCGACCTGAGCGGACAGCGGGTGCTGGTCACCGGCGCCAACAGCGGCATTGGTTTTGAAACGGCGCGGGTACTGGCCCAGCGCAATGCCCACGTGATCCTGGCCTGCCGCACCGAAGCCAAGGCGGTGGAAGCAATGGCCAGGATTCGCGCCCTTTATCCCCGGGCGCAGCTGCAGTTTCTGCCGCTGGACCTGGCCAGCCAGACATCGGTACACGAAATGGTGGCGATGTTCCGCGAGCAGTACGACACACTGGACCTGCTGATCAACAACGCCGGCGTGATGTGGCTGCCGCAATCGAAAACCGTCGACGGATTCGAAAGCCAGCTCGGCACCAATCATCTGGGCCATTTCGCACTGACCGGATTGCTGTTGCCCGTTCTGATGAATACGCCCGGTGCGCGCGTCGTCACCGTGAGCAGCATTGCCCATCGTGGCGGCCAGATTCATTTTGACGACCTCTGGCTCGACCGCGGTTACGGCCGCCAGAAGGCCTATT
Organism: Pseudomonadota bacterium; assembly: GCA_049323075.1. GTDB lineage: Bacteria > Pseudomonadota > Gammaproteobacteria > Pseudomonadales > Ketobacteraceae > Ch67. Next base: position 413 of record JBMOPR010000675.1, on the reverse strand, counting down.
CCCAAAGCAAGCTGGCGAATCTGGTGTTCGCACTGGAATTGCAGCGCCGCCTGCATGCCGCCGGTGCGCCCATCATTTCGGTCGCAGCGCATCCCGGCGTGGCCAATACCAATCTGGCCATACCGGGCTTTGAACAGGGCGGCTCGCCGCTGCTGGCCCGGGTCGTTAGCCTGCTGACACCCGTAGTCGCACAAAATCCGGTGAACGGCGCCCTGCCTACGCTGTACGCGGCAACAAGTCATGCGGTGGAAGGCGGCGACTATATCGGGCCAGACGGCCTGTACGAGATGTATGGATATCCGCGCAAGGCGTACGCAACGCGGCGCTCGCGCAATCCCGAGATCGGGCGTCGTCTGTGGGACCTTTCGGAACAGTTGACGGGTGTGCGGTTTGATTTCACGCCCGCTATCGTT